>NZ_CAUQGG010000031.1:0-2512 GCF_963517755.1 uncultured Solobacterium sp. | reverse complement strand
GTCATATGATATTCCAGAAAGGCAATATCTTCCAGAAAAGAGATTGTGCGAAATAATTGAAAAAGAAGTAGATGACTCATTTGATTTTACAGAAGATACTCTTGAACGAATTAAGAATAGCCAGTATGTAAATAGGTATTATAATGGGGTTCAAATTTTATATAATCAGTCAGGTGGTGCTCGAATGGGATATTCTATATTTGGCACAGAAGGCACGGCGCCAACCTTAACAGCATCGACTAGTCGACATTATGAACGTTATAAGATTGGAGATAGATTTAGAAGATTGACAAATGTTGAGTATGCGAGAATTCAGGGATTTCCTGATCATCATTGCGATGCGACAAAAGTTTACAATCAGTACAAGTTATATGGAAATGCTGTTCCACCACAAATTATAGATTATGCAATGAAAAAATTACTATCAGGAAAGACAATTACAATTGAGTCTACTAACCTTTCGTTATTTGATTTTATGGAGGAAACAAAATGACATTAGAACATAAAAAAGAAATGATTAAATCAAATATTGATTTAATTCAAGAAAAAATAAACCAGGTATTAGATGGGAATCACCTTGGCGATATTAGTTCTATTTTGAAACGTATAGACAGCACTGGAAATCTGCCATCATGGTTTAATACATTGCAGAATGAAGGTCGTTTGCCAAATCTTGATGGAAAGACGGTTGGAAGTGTTATTGAAAAACTACTTGTTTGTGTGCTTGAGAAGTATGTATTTAATTCAGAAGTAGCACTTAATGTTAATCCTGCAAAGGGGGTTGATATTCCAGAATTGGAATTAGGCGTCAAGTCTCCATCTACGAATTATTACACAAGTGAGCCTTATTTTTCTGCATATGAAAGATTGTTGGGAAATGAATATGATGCAATTATTCTATTAACAAACTATCAAGAAGCAAAGAAAAGAACACCATTTAGATTGCAGATTCTTGAAATTAAATATTTGAATAAAACTGAAATTGCTGATTCAAAACTCTGTACTATGGCGAAAAGTATTAGAAATTTATATAGCGATGAATTGATTTTGAAAAAGACAATGAGATTTTTATCATATGTAAATCAAAGTGATTGGGAAGCAAATGCGATAGTAAAATTAATGGAAAGCGTATTGATTGATGGTAAAAATCTAGTTACCACAATACATCTGATTGAAAAAGATTTTGATAAGAAAAACAAAAAAGCATTGAAAGATGGAAAGACACCTATTCCTCAAGAATCATTGGAAAGAATTTTAGGGATAAAAGAAATGACGCCGGATATACAAGCAATTATTAATGCGGCAGAAAATTGGGTAATTCTCACGCAGAAAGATAATGGTAGGTATCCAAATGATAATGAGTGGAATAGATTTTTACGTAGTCCATTAGATGGGAAAATAGGAATGAGCTTTGCATTACAGTGGAGATATAATTTTGGAAGTTTGTTCAGCGATTAATTCCTTTTTCAAAATCTATGGATTGAGCATTGTTGTAAATTGAATAGAAATATAAATTAATATATTAAATTCAAAAGACAATGTTAACGCATAGTGGAAACGAGTAAGAGCAATCAGAAATGGTTGCTCTTACTTTTTTATCTTTGTTCTAAAAAACGTTGTCTTTCTATTCTTCCAATGGCTATTGTATACCGGCTCTTTTCGTATCAAGCGAAAAGGAAGGTATATGACAGAAATTCGTTACAACAATCCGTACCTGGATGGTCCTGTGGTCTTGCAGATTGAGGAAGATGATACAGAGGCTATAGAAGAACTGGTATATATTCTCGATGATGATACTAGACAGACAAAGAACCTTGAGAAGAAGGAAGCAAGGCATTTTGGTTATCACATAGGGGGAGGCATTTATGAAGGTATGGATCTGGCAACCAAAGAGGACGTGGCTGAAGACTAGGCAAGGCGTGAGATGGAAAGGCTTATTGATGAGTGACTTCGTGAGAATCTCACACCTGTGCTGTATCGGAGATTCGTCATGTTCATGGATGGTTTTTCAATCCGTGATATCGCAAGGTATGAGGACATTGATTACAGTTCTGCGAATAAGTCTATCAAGGCGGTATAGAAAAAATTGAAAAAAGTTTTGCAGAACAACCCTTCAAATGTCCATATTATGGAAAGGGATAATTCTCAAATATTTGAGGAAAGGAGGGAAAGTATATGTATGAATCTTTACAACAGGAGTTAAAGGAATATCAGTATTTCTGTGGATGGAAGTATGAGATTGTCAAAGTTAACCGAATCAAGGTGCCAAAGCGCATTAAAGGACATAATGCTGATACAAGAAATTTAAGTGAGTTCTCTACCCTTTCAAAGGTACTGGAGCAAATAGGTTCATTGGATGGTATCGGCATTGCACTTGCAGGAGACATAGCCGCCATTGATATCGACCATTATATCAAGGATGAAAAGTTGTCAGAAATGGCAGGGGATATTATCACACTCGCTGCAATCACTGGCAGCATTGCAGAGGCAGCTTATGGTATTCCTGATTGGA
>NZ_CAUQGG010000030.1:0-2713 GCF_963517755.1 uncultured Solobacterium sp. | reverse complement strand
CAAACAAATCTATTGTTTTAAACATCGTTCCTCCTTCTTACGCTTCAATATTAAAGCCTTCTTCGGAGGCTTTGTGTAGCAATTCAAGTAATCGCTTGCTTTGATATGTATTTGGTATTTTTACAGGCATTTTACATGCCATAGCTAATGCAGATACATCTGTCGGTGTGACCATATGATTTCTAACAACAAACTTTGATAGTCGCATCCACATTTCTACAGGATAATTAACCACCTCTGACTGTGCTTGGATTTCATTTACAAACTTCTGCTCCTTCTTAGCAGATTTCAGTGCCGCTTTCTGTTCATCGATAGTAATTAAACAATTCTCAATTTCTGCAGGAATATCTATATGTATCTTCTTCACATCTTCCCAACAATCATTTCTCTTACACCACTGAGTAACGTTTGCAACTTTTCTTGACGGATCAGTTATTCGCAGAAGGACCAACTCTGCCAATGCTATTAAAACTGTACCCACTTGTTCGGGCACACTCTGTCTATTCCATATCAACATCAAATCAAGTTCTTGTCCTTGATATTGGCTATGTAACAATCTTCTAAATTGTGCCAATGTGTAATATATGATATTTGCACGGTATCCACCCTCGTACCAAGGCTGTTTTGGTATAGTCTTCTCTAAATATTGGAACAAAAGAATCAATGCTGCCGTAGTTTGGAAATATCTTTCATTAAACTGCTCATCATTTGTATTCCACTGCTCATCTATATACTCTGCAAACGAATTAAAATTTGTCTGCGCACCTTTACTCACAATCTGAGGAAATCCTCTCCATGTATTTTGGACCTTCGCAAGATCTGTTTTCTTAATCACCTTATTTTTAGGGTGTTGAAACTCAAATTGTTTTTTCTTTGCAGGTGTCAATCGCATCTGTTCTTGCAGATATTGTCCTCTTGCTCTTTCATAAAACCATTTTGTTTCATACTGTTTGCCTTCAGATGCCGGAGCAAATAAGTGTCTTGATATTTGCTCCATGCGACGATGAAATGGATGAGATGCAAAAAAGTCTGCATCACTAACCTTATTCTGACTGTTCGAAGATCTAGAAATATTCTTGATCAACTCGTCTGATTCTTCTGGTGTTGATTCATCAATTGAAGTCAATTTCATTTGCACGAAAATAGATGACAAATCTGCTTTATCTTTATATCTTGCATTTGAAATCGATGCCGTTGTCTGTCCACCATTAATAATCTGAAAGTCTCTAACAAAGGTGATAAATCTACCGTGGTTAGTATCTTCTATCTCAACGTTCATTGCAGTTACTGAAATTCCATTATTAAATGCAAAAAACATCTTTGGATTATTCAGGATAGTTCCTCTTATTTTCTTATTGACTGCTACTTTAGTAGATAAGAATGACCTGACATTTCCCTCTAAGAGTTTACTACCATACTTATCGTATATATCAGCCAAAACAGTTCCAGGAATTACTCCCAAATAACTACTATACTGTTCTGTAGACGCAGAACTAGCCTCTATACATGGAATACCTTCTCCACAATACTCCTTAAAGTTAATCTCAATAATTTGACGGCTTTGTTCTGAACAGCAGACTCTGAATAAACGATCGATATCCCAAATCTGACCTTCTACAGGAATTGAGTTATAATCATCAATTTTTACTTCTTTTATTGCAGTACTCATATCTGCATCAGTAAATACAATAAAACGATATTTACGAATTATCTCTTTGTTACATCTTAATAGATCAACTAAATCTGCACATGGCGTACTCATCTCTATTTCTTGGTATAGATTAGTCGTCAAAGCTACATCAAGGAATTTCATGAGTAGGCCAAAATCCTTATCTGCAGCTGATCCAGTAAGTCGACGTTCCAATTCATTACCATCAAAATTTGCAATAATTAGATTCATTGTACTATCGAACTCGTCGTATACATATCCGTCTACCCTATAATTACTACGTCCACTTTTACCCTTATAAAAAGATGGCGTGAAATTGGATAATACCTCCGCATCAATTAGATACTGTGCCATAGTATCTACAAAGGATGCACATGACCCTTCTCCAGTGACAGATGCTGCGGTTTTTACACTTTCTAAAAACTCTTTTTTAAATTCCGTAGAATCCATGCTAATAACCTTCTATTTTTGTTACTTCTTCCAGCTATCTATGCTATGTATAGATATTTGATAGATAGTATTTGTTATTTCTATTGGAACATCAACTCTTCGTATCCTCGGAAATGATTCATTTATAGTATATATTTGTGTTGAAGACATACTAAAATGCTGTTTATCATATTCTTTCATATCAATATAACCACCTGCGCCAAGTTTCAAGGTAAGCTCATCAGGATTTTCGCCATATCGTGAAATAAGTTCTATCACTTCCTGAACCAATCCATACAAGGTGAATGATCCTGATTGATCCGGTGCACATTTATCAATACGATAAATAACTAATTCCCCTTCGTCATCTCTGTCTAATTGTTCAACAGAAGAGATCGATATTTCAGAAGATGAAGCTCCAGTAGATTTAATCTCATACCAACAATCTGCATAAACAAAATCTTGATCTGCTCCTTCTGGACCAACCCATCCTGCTAAAGCATCCGATGGTAACATTCCATTCTCTATTTTTTCTTTTAAGAAAAGTAACTCTCCAATGAGACCTTTCTGTCTGTTACTGTCTAAAATCGCATTACTTTTATGATCCAATAACCT
>NZ_CAUQGG010000029.1:0-2963 GCF_963517755.1 uncultured Solobacterium sp. | reverse complement strand
CTTCTGTTGTAGATGGTGTAGATTCTTCACCAATCACAATGTTTGTTAGCTCAGAAATGGCTTCTGCTATAGTTGCTTCTGTTGTTTCTGCTGGTTCCACTATTACGGTTTCTACCGCTGGGTCCACCTCTCCTGTCACGGGAACAGAAGGTGTTTCTTCCACTGGCGCAGGTTCTACTGTAGGTTCTTCTACAACTTCTGCTATCGGCTCTTCCTTCGCAGGTACCGTTTCTTCTTGCAAGAATACATCGATAACGGTTTGCGATACTCTTGGAATCACTTTAGAACTTACGAAACAACCCATCTCTTTTGCCACCATAGCGCCTGCTTCAACAGCTGATTGTACAGCTCCCACATCGCCTACTACTTTCACAGTAAACCAACCAAAACCATTAGCTCTATCAATATTTACTACGTGCACGTTAGATGCTTTTACCATGACATCTGACATGGTAATGGCGCCTAACAAGCCTTTTACTTCTAATAGTCCTAACGATTGATTCATATAAGCCTCACTTATCTCAAGCTAAATGCTTCACTTAATACACAACGACGAATACGACAGAATGATCTTGCACAAGTAATGCCTTCTCCTGTTGGTCCTGCAATGGTAAATGTAGTATGACCTTCACCGCCTACACCAATACCTGCATAGGATGGAGCATTCTTAACAAAAATTGTAGTTTCTAGTAACCGTGCCATTTTAGATAATTTTTCTAAGTTTTGAGAGTGCATCATCGCTGTGTGACGATTTCCCAATTCTGCGCGGTATGCACATTCGATAGCAATGTCTACATTTGGAACTGCTACGATTGGTAAAATTGGCATCATCATTTCTTCTGTTACTAGATGATGATGTTCTGATGTACGAGCAATGATTAAACGAATGCTATCATCTACCACAATACCTACTAATGCTAATAAATCTTTAGCCGATTTACCTACAAAGTCTGGATTTGGTTTACCATCTTTCTTAATTACTTTTTCAACTAATGTATCTAACATAGACATATCACCATTTTTTTTCATATGGTATACCAATTGATCTGCCACAGATTCCACAACAAATACTTCTTTTTCAGCAATACATGGTACATTGTTATCAAAACTTGCACCACTTACGATATCTTTCGCTGCTTGTTCAATATGTGCTGTTTCATCTACAACTACTGGAGGGTTACCAGCGCCGGCACCAATCGCTTTTTTACCAGATGATAAGACTTGGTTTACAATGCCAGGGCCACCGGTAGCTACTAAAAGTCTTACTTTTGGATGGCTCATCATGCATTGTGTGCTTTCAATTGATGGTTCACGCACCATCGTTACCAAGTTGTTAGGAGCACCTGCCGCTTCTAGTGCTTTATTAATAATTTGCACCAAAATGGTAGATACTTTTTTAGCTCTTGGATGTGGGCTGAATACTACTGTATTACCGCCTACGATCATGGAGATAGAATTATTGATAATTGTTTCTGTCGGGTTCGTTGTTGGTGTTATGGCACCAATCACGCCAAATGGACAAAATTCTTCAATTGTCAATCCATCGTGACCTGTCATAGCACGAGTTTCCAGCACCTCTTTACCTGGTGTTTTCACCGCAGCTACTCGGTTTTTAATCAATTTATCACTATATCTACCAATGCCTGTTTCTTCTACTGCCATGAGTGAAATCATTTCTAAATGATCTTTTTGCAACACAGTTTCACGAATGGCATCCACAAATGCATTGCGTTCTTGTAATGAAAAGGCTAACAACTCTCTTTGTGCCACTTCACTAGCATCAATCGCGGCCTCCATGGTATCGAACACGCCATATTCATAGCGAGTTGTTTCCATGCCTACGCCTTCTTGTTGTAAATCTTTCACTACTTGTTTTACTATACTTTCAATCATTTCTAAGTTCATTTGTATCTCCTCTATGACTTCGATACAATTCCAATATCATTGTTTTTTATGCGTCCTGCATTCGCTTCATCTACATCAATATGCATTTCTAAAGCAAATTTTGGCGATACTCGAATAATCACATTGGAAAATGTCAGTTCTCGTTCTCCATGCACAGTCACTGTCACCCGTTCTTTATCGACCACGCCCATACGTCTTGCATCGTCAGGATGCATATGGATATGTCGATGCGCTACGATGACACCTTGAGAAATCGTTAATTTCCCTTTCGGTCCTAGTAACGTTATACCTGGAGTTTCCCGTAAATCACCAGATTCACGTATCACGCCTGGTACTCCCAACGTAAATGAATCTGTTAGAGAGATCTCCACTTGTGTATCATTTCTAAAAGGTCCCAAAATACGCACTTTTTCAATACTACCTTTTGGTCCTACTAGAGTTACTGTTTCATTTGCAGCATATTGTCCTGGTTGTTTCAAGTCTACTTTTTTTGTCAGTTCATCTTGTCCAAATAAAACGGTATATGCTTCTTTTGATACATGAACATGACGATTTGAAACACCAATTGGTACGCTACATCTATTCAATTCTTGTAACTTTGCTATGACGCGTTCCGTTACTAAATGTAAATACTCAGATTGTTTCATAGGTTTCCACCAATCCATTAATGACTTGATCTCGATATTGTGAGATTGTTTTATGTTCATGTTTTTTGAAAATTTTACAGAAATAGCTCACATCACTATATCCCAATATGTTGGCAATATAGGATCCGCTCTTTTCCGTCCCAAGTATATATTCTTTCGCTAAATTGATTTTTTTCTTGTGTATATACTGCATAATCGTCATATTTAACTTATGTTTGAATATACGACTAATGTAGCCTTGGCTTACATTACAAGAAACAACTATATCTTTTAAGGAAATATCTTCTTGTATATGTGTGTAAATATAGTAGAGAACATTATGCAAAATGTCTTGTTTCCCTTGATATAGTTTCATAAATAGGAAATCAACCATTTTATATGTCAATATACCTAGCACTTCTGTATATTTTA
>NZ_CAUQGG010000028.1:0-3534 GCF_963517755.1 uncultured Solobacterium sp. | reverse complement strand
GCTGAGAGGAGTAAAAGAACTTGGACCTTTAGAGGAAAAAAAGAGGTAAGTGATACCGAAACTCATGTATGGAATCGCATGAAAAATAGACATGGCGGATTTTATTATGAAGTTAATCGTAAACATCCGATTGTGCAACAAATGATAAAAGTAAATCCTAATATAGGAGTGTCTCTAAATGCGTTGTTACAACAAATTGAGAAGGGATTGCCACTTAATCAATTATATGTGGATCTGAATAATGATGAGCAAATAACTAACGATAATGAACAGTCAGATGTAGAAATAGTAAAATCACTACAGGAAATAATTACGATGTGTGTTGACAAACAAGAAAAATGTAATCTACTGGATGCTATTTCTTGTATTGAACCGTATTCGGCACATCATGATATAGTAGGAAAAATCAAGGAGGATATTTTGAAGAATGATTAATCCAAATGTTGAACTATTAGAAGATTATATTTTCATAAGTGTTAACAAAATTTATAAGAAATTGCCACCAACAGAAGAAGAATTTCTGGAGGAAGCCACTTCGGTAAGAAATTTAGTGGCACCTAAGTGGCCGGTTTCTGATGTTGAATTTGCTGAGATAATTTCTAGACTCAAGGAATCATTAGAAATCCAGATGGATATTGGGGTATATATTGACGATCGTAATAACGGTCATCAGTCGTGGTTACTTTCAAAGAGAGCTGACTTCGACTTCTTCTTTTGGAATAGATATAAGGAATATCTGGAAAATGAAAAACATTGGAATCCGAGACTTACAACAAATCTTGGAAAAATTTCTGATGAAATATTAGATTTATGTGGTGATCCGTCAGAAGATCATTTTGCAATAAAAGGTCTGGTGATCGGAGATGTGCAGTCAGGGAAAACTGCTAACTACACAGCCATTTGTAATAAAGCAGCGGATACGGGTTATCGAATTATTATTGTTTTGGCTGGTATGCAGGAGAATTTGCGTAAGCAAACACAAGAAAGATTGGATGCCGAATGTACTGGAAGAAAGAGCGAATATTTTCTGGATCCTAAAGGCGGACAGGGTATAAAGAATCAGGCAGTCGGTGTCGGTGTAGGCAATCGTAGAAAAGATAAAAAAATCGTTGCATTTACTTCCGTGACCAAAGATTTTGATAGCGGTATTCTTAGAAATAATAATTTGGGCATCGAAAACGTTAATTGTCCTGTTATTTTAGTGGTGAAGAAGAATAAAAGAATTTTAAATAATTTGATAAAGTGGCTATCAGATAATAACACCCAAAATGCTGCCGGAAAGATTGATCTTCCGCTCATGCTAATTGATGATGAGGCTGATAATGCATCAGTTAATACAAAAGATGAAGATTCTCAGCCTGCAGCAATTAATGACTGTATTAGACGTTTATTGAATCTATTCAGTAAAACTACTTATATAGGTATTACTGCGACTCCTTTTGCAAATATATTTATCGATCCGGAAAAAGACGCTGATCTTTTTCCAGCTGATTTTATCTATGCACTGTCCGCTCCAACTAATTATATTGGGTCTGATAGAATATTTGGAGAGAATTCTGATCGTGATCACATGATTCAGGAGATTGATATAGAGGAGTTAGAAGCGTATTTTCCTTTAAAACATAAAAAAGACTTTGAGGTAGAAGGTTTACCTGAGGATTTATATGAAGCTACATATTATTTCTTGTTATTAAATGCAATTCGTGACTATAGAGGTGACCTTACAGAACATAGGTCTATGATGGTACATATAAGCCTTTATACAAATGTACAAAATCAGATACAAGAATTGCTGAATGTTTGGTTAGATCAGGTGAAATCGGATGTTCGAAATTACGCTAAACTATCAGTTTCTGAAAGTGAGAAAATAAAAAATATAAAAGCGATGCATGTTGTTTGGGACAAATATCATTTGAGTGGGAAAGTTGGAATAGAATGGGAAGACTTGCTAAAAAATTATTTGCACAAGGCGATTTCTCCTATTGAAGTTCGTGCAGTGAATATGAAAACTGGTGCAGCAAGTTTAGATTATTTTAATCATAAGAATGATGGTTTGCGTGTAATTGCTGTAGGTGGAAATAGTATGTCAAGAGGTTTGACCTTAGAGGGCCTTGGCGTAACATATTTTCATCGCAATACGAAGATGTACGATACTTTGTTACAGATGGGACGTTGGTTCGGATATAGAACAAATTATGAAGATGTTGCAAAGGTATGGATGACACCAGAGGCTATCGATTGGTATGGACAAATTACTAGAGCTACAGCTGAACTTAAGGAAGAAATCTCGAAAATGAGAAATTCAAATCAAACTCCTAGAGATTTTGGTCTGAAAGTTCGACAAGATCCTGGTGCATTAATTGTGACTGCGCGAAACAAGATGCGTGAAGCAGCTGATTTGCCATTTCCTGTTACAATGTCTGGTAATTTACTTGAAACACCTAGATTAAAAGCATCAAAAAATATATTGGATTCAAATGAGATTGCATTCAAGAATTTTGTGAATTCGTTGAATAGTATTGGGGACAGATTTTTTGATGAAGAACGTACGAAGGGCCATTATTATTGGAAGAATGTTCCTGGAGATAATGTAGCTCAATTGTTACTGGAATTCGAGACAAATCCATGGCATTTGAGTTTTAATGGTAGAGCACTTGCGGAATTTATAGAGACCCATTATTGGTGCAATGGATGGGATGTAGTTTTAATAAAAACAGGATCAGGTATTCCGTTCAATGAACCGTTGCAGTGTGGGGATGAAATGCTAGTGATTGAAGGGACAGAAAAAAGAAAAATTTTAGCTGATAAAAAAATGGTAAGTGTAAGTGGCACTAAGTTGCGTGTTGGAGCTGGTGGGTGTACAAGAATTGGATTATCCAAAGATGAAATTCAAGATGCAGAAAAAGCATATAGATCTATACCTGGAAATGAGAATAAGAAAAATATTCCGGACAAAGCATATCTGATCGCCAATAGAAATCCGATTTTAATGCTACATATAATACAAGCTGATTATTCAAAGTCCGAGAATAAAGATTTACCTGAATTTTTATTTGCGTTAGGAGTTGGTTTCCCTAAAACTAATGGTTCCACTGAAACTGCAAATTATAAAGTTAATAAAATTGAGTTGAGAAAGTGGGTGGACGTTTATGACAATTATGATAACGAGGAGGATATGGAATGAGTGAGAAAGAAAACGAATTAAGAGAAAAATGGAATACTATTAATTACTATTCTGGTGGAGCATTGAAATTGTCTGTAAATCATCCTCTTGAATGGTATGTTCGATATGCAACGCCAGAGCATAAGTCTGTTGTGATAGTGAGCAAAAAAGCTATAAAAAAATTAGATTCCTCAAAAAGTATCGATGCTGCATGCAATCAGAAGAAGGATGGTAAATATGCAATTTCCTTTACACTGATGGATAAAAAACAGGAAGATGTTTTCATAACAATGGCAGGAGATATTATAGAATATTCCAATGTGGAAAATGACGATGTAGCTTTGCTGAAAGTATTGAGTAGATATAATGCG
>NZ_CAUQGG010000027.1:0-6952 GCF_963517755.1 uncultured Solobacterium sp. | reverse complement strand
GAGAGCATGGTTTTCCATCGCTCTCCCTTTTTTTATTCTTTTTATGGGTTTAGATGTTATAATATTATCCATGAAAAGCACAGATAAATATCAATCACGAATCCGCATACTGATTGGTCTTTTTTCAATTTTGTTTGGTGTTTTATTTATCTTATTGATTAAGTTAATATTCTTT
Organism: uncultured Solobacterium sp.; assembly: GCF_963517755.1. Classification (NCBI taxonomy): domain Bacteria; kingdom Bacillati; phylum Bacillota; class Erysipelotrichia; order Erysipelotrichales; family Erysipelotrichaceae; genus Solobacterium; species uncultured Solobacterium sp. The sequence goes on along the minus strand of NZ_CAUQGG010000027.1, from coordinate 6,777 downwards.
ACACCGCGTACTTTATCTGAAAAAGATTGCCAAGATTGTTTATCCGCTATACAGACGAATCAGAATAGTTCTGTAGTGACTACACCTAGTCCTACACTATCACCTACTCCTACTCCAACCCCTGAAGCAACTGTTAAACCAACAGTCGATACAACTACTGTATCGTCTATTCAGAAGATTACAAATAAGAGTCATCCAATTGACCCTGGATATATACCAGCTGATTTGACTAAAGTTAATGTGAATTCCAACGGTACCCAATACTTACGTCGTGAAGCTGCAACTGCATTGACAAACATGTTTGAGGCAGCTCGTAAGGATAATATCAATTTATACTTAGTGAGTGGTTATCGTTCATATGAGCAACAGCTAGAATTGTATAATACTTATGTAGCAACTGACGGTAAGGCATTAGCTGATCAATATGATGCGATTCCTGGTGCTTGTGAACACCAACTTGGTTTGGCGGTCGATTTATCTGATGATAATCGGAATCATGATATTGATGATTCCTTTGAATCAACAGCCGCGTATCAGTGGTTATTAAAGCATAGTTATGAGTACGGATATATCTTCCGCTTCCCTCGTGGAAAAGAAACGATTACTGGTATTGCCTACAATCCATGGAGTTTCAGATATATCGGTGTTGAAGAAGCCAAGAAAGTTTATGATTCAGGGCTTACATTAGAAGAGTTTTATAAAGTGACTGATTAAGGAAAGATAGCATCTTTCCTTTATGTTTTTTTTAAATTTAGTGTAAAATAGTCAAGTATCTTTTTGGAGGTAGAAATGGTTAAGCAATTAATGAAAAGTATTCGTGAGTTTAAGCTAGCAACAATACTAACACCAACCTTTGTAATAGGTGAAGTTATCATTGAGGCATTGATTCCATTTTTAATATCCTTATTAATCAATGATATTAAAGCAGGTTGTGATTTATCAGTGATTTTAGGATATGCATGGAAGTTAGTTGCCTTATCACTGCTTTCACTATTATGTGGATACTTAGCAGGTATCTATTGTGCAAAGGCTAGTACAGGATTTGCGCGTAACTTACGTTATGATATCTTCACTAATATCCAGAAATTTTCATTTTCAAATATTGATAAGTTCTCATCTGCATCACTCGTTACTCGATTAACGACTGATATTCAAAATGTGCAGATGGCATTTATGATGATTATTCGTACTGCTGTACGTGCTCCACTCAATTTAATATTCTCCTTTACAATGGCATATATTATGGGTGGGACAATGGCAGTTATATTCTTAATCATTATTCCATTCTTAGGAATTGGGTTATATTTGATTGTAAGAACAGTTATGCCAGTCTTCAAAAAGGGATTTCCTCTCTTCGATAAGATTACACGCATCGTAGAAGAAAATGTAAAGGGTATTCGTGTCGTGAAATCCTTTGTACGTGAGGACTATGAAATCGAGAAATTTGATGAGACATCAAATGACATTCGTAAAATGTTTACACGTGCAGAACAGATTATCGCATTGAATAATCCATTGATGCAGATAAGTATTTATGCGGTTATGTTATTTGTGTTGATGTTTGGCTCTGAAATGATAATCAAAACAAATGCGACAAGCTTAGATGTAGGACAGTTATCTACTTTGATGACTTATGGATTCCAAATCATGGTTTCCTTAATGATGTTATCGATGGTATTTGTGATGATTACTTTCTCTGAAGAATCAAGCAAGCGTATTGTTGAGGTATTAAATGAGAAGAGTTCTATCACGTCAAAGGGAAATGCGATTACAGAAGTGAAGGATGGTTCGATTGACTTCGACCATGTTCGTTTCAAATATTCACCTACAGCAGAAAGACCTGTTCTTGAAAATATCGATGTCCATATTAAATCTGGTGAAACGATTGGTATCATTGGTGGAACAGGTTCCGCAAAGTCTTCCTTTGTACAGTTGATTCCACGTCTATACGACGTTACTGAAGGTACAGTTCGGGTTGGTAAAGAAGATGTTAGAGACTATGACCTTGTGACATTACGTGATTCTGTTGCGATGGTGTTACAGAAGAATGTATTATTCTCAGGTACGATTGCGGATAATATCCGTTGGGGTAACAAGGATGCAACATTAGAAGAAGTGAAACATGTATGTCATTTGGCTTGTGCAGATGAGTTTATCGAACAGATGCCAGATGGGTATGATACTTGGATTGAACAGGGTGGAACAAACGTCTCTGGTGGTCAGAAACAAAGACTCTGTATCGCAAGAGCACTCTTAAAACAACCAAAGATTTTAATTATGGATGATTCAACCTCTGCTGTAGACACAAAGACAGATGCAATCATCCGTAAAGCAATGAAAGAATATATTCCAGAAACAACAAAGATTATTATTGCCCAAAGAACTTCATCTGTAGAAGATGCAGACCGTATTATCGTCTTAGATGGCGGTCAGATTGATGCGATTGGCACAAGCGAGGAATTGCTAAAGACAAATCAAATCTACCGTGAAGTATATCTATCTCAGAATAAACAAGGTACTGAGGAAATTGTGGAAGAAGGAGGTGTTCGTTAATATGAATCAGAAACAAACGAATCGTAAAAAGTCCTTCAAGAGAATTGTGAAGATGGTAGTATCATACTACCCAGTTCTATTTCCTCTTATTGTAGTATTAATTATTACCAATGCAATTTTGGGCGCATTACCATCTATTTTCCAACAGAATGTTGTCGCTGTGTTACAGCAGGCTTGGGAACAAGGTTGGACTTGGGAAGTTACGAAACCATATATTGTCAAGTTAGTTGGAACACTTGCGCTAGTGTATCTTATCGCATTAATTATCGGCATTGTATATACACAGTTAATGGCGTTCTTTACACAGGGCGTTCTTCACAAGATACGTAAAGAAGTATTTGCACATATGCAGAAACTGCCTATTCGTTATTTTGATACACATCCGCACGGCGACATTATGTCTCACTATACAAACGATATCGATGCAATGCGTCAGATGATTTCTCAAAGTTTCCCACAGCTATTGATTTCAATCGTTACAATCATCACAATTATCGCTATCATGTTCTATTACAGTATTCCAATGGCATTAGTTATCTTAATTGGTGCTGCAATTTCCATTGAAATTACTCGTAAGCTTGGTGGTCTTTCTGCGAAGTACTTTATCTTACAACAAAAGGCAACTGGCAAGACGGAAGGTGTTATTGAAGAGATGGTGAATGGACAAAAAGTAATTAAAGTCTTCAACCATCAAGCAGAGGCAGAAGAAGCCTTCAATCGAGCAAATGATGAACTCTTTGAGGCTTCTAATACCGCAAACCGATATTCCAATATCTTGATGCCGGTATTAAATAACGTAAACTACCTAATCTATGTATTTGTAGCAGTGGCAGGTGGTATCTTTATTCAAGAGAAATTTGCGAACTTCTCAATTTCAGGATTGCCATTTTCGATTGCGGTTGTAGTGCCATTCTTAGGAATGTCACGTCAGTTTGCTGGTATGATTCAGCAGATTTCTCCACAGATTAACTCAATCGTAATGGGCTTGGCAGGTGCGGAGCGTGTATTTGAACTCCTTGATCAAGAGCCTGAAGTAGATGATGGAATTGTTACACTTGTTAACGCAACAGAAAAAGATGGCGAGCTAAAAGAAACAAATGAACAGACTGAAATTTGGGCTTGGAAGTATCCACATGAAGATGGCACAGTAACATATACAAAGGTTGCGGGTGATGTTCGTTTCGCAAGTGTAGACTTTGCATATAATCCAGATAAGATGATTTTGCATGATGTAACCCTATTTGGTAAACCTGGTCAAAAGATTGCGTTTGTCGGTGCAACAGGTGCTGGTAAGACAACAATCACAAATCTGATTAACCGTTTCTATGATATCGCAGATGGAAAGATTCGTTATGACGGTATTAATATCAATAAGATTAAGAAGTCTTCTTTACGTAAGTCTTTAGGAATTGTGCTGCAGGATACTGTATTGTTCACAGGCACTGTTATGGATAACATCCGCTATGGACGATTAAGAGCATCAGATGAGGAATGTATCGCAGCCGCAAAACTTGCGGGTGCAGATGGCTTTATTCGCCATTTACCAGAAGGCTATCAAACAATGTTGAATGGTGATGGCTCAAATCTATCACAAGGTCAATGCCAGTTATTGGCAATTGCTAGAGCAGCAGTTGCTGACCCACCAGTTATGATCATGGATGAGGCTACTTCTTCCATCGATACACGTACAGAACAGATTGTACAAACTGGTATGGATCGTTTGATGAATGGACGTACTGTATTTGTGATTGCACACCGTTTATCTACCGTTAAGAATGCAAATGTAATTATTGTATTAGACCATGGACGTATTATTGAACGTGGTACGCATGAAGAATTACTTGCTCAAAAAGGTCAGTACTACCAGCTATATACAGGTGCGTTTGAGTTAGAATAAAATGAAAGGATATGAAATTTTTAACATTCATATCCTTTTTTGTCTGTTAATTTATCTAAGAAATGCATTAGTTGTATAACGGGTGGACGCAATTGATTAATCTTCGGGTAGGCATAACTAATATAAAAATTTAACTTATCCTTTTTAACGAAAGGGATTTTGACTAATGAGGTATCTGAATCATCAGTCGACATCTCTGTTAGAAGTGAGATTCCTAGGTTGTGTGAAACCATTTGCTTGATAAGGTTGATATCATCTGATTTAAAATAGATATTTGCTTGATAATCATATCTTGCATTAAGTAAATCAAAAGCCTTTAGGTGTACATTATGTTCATCCAGTAAGATGAAAGGCTGCTGAAGAATATCTTCGAAAGATAGTTCTAATTTGCTAGATAAAGGGTTGCTTTTCGAGACGAGAATAAAGATTTCTTCATGGAATAATTCTTTAATTATAAAATCTCTATGTTGTAAATGATCGATACTACCGAGTAACGAAAAATCTAATTTACCACTCAGTAACTCCTCCCAAAGTGTAATTGAACCACCACGAATCGGATAAATATCTTTGAAGAATGAAAAGTCACTACAATCATGATATTTTGCAGTTAAATAGTTGATGATAATTGGTGGAAAACCGACTGCACATTTAGACTCAAGGGAACGTGTAATATCTTGTTGAGTTAATGAAAAGTCATTTAATAACTGTTTACAATGAGACGCTAGTATTTCACCCTGTTTTGTCAATTTAACAACACGATTTATACTATTTTTCTCAATAAGACTACATTGGTAATACTCTTCAATTCGTTTAATAGCATAAGAAATCGTAGGTTGACTAACATGATATCGTTTAGCAACCTGCGTAAATGATTTTAATTGTGATAGTTGATAAAAATAGTTTAAATCACGAATATTCATCTGTATTTCTTCCTTTGTTATGAATAAATCTTATCATAACTAAGGTGTTTGACTATAACAAAAATGCTCAGCTATAGTAGGGGTGCTTTCTACATAAGAAAGTACGGCACATACATAGCTTAGTCAAGATTGTCGATGATATCTTCAAAAATACGGATAAAAGTAGCTTGTTGTTGTTTTGGAAGCTGTTTTAGCTTCATCGTCAATCGTTTCAGATTAAGGGTATTTTTTGAGTTTAAGTCTCCCTCCAAACTGTTAAAATTGAAAAACTCTTCGACCGTCAAATCCAGAGCTTTAATAATTTTTTCAAGTGTTTGAACGTTGAGATTTTGTTTCTTATTCTCAATCTGATTGATGTACTTTAACCCCAAACCGGCTTTTTCGGATAGCATCTCTTGGCTAAGTCCTCGTATTTGCCGATGATAGCGTATTTTTCGTGCAATATAGTTTGTAAGATATATGAAATTACTCATGTTCCAAGCATACTGTAATTTACGAAAATGTATAACCCTGATTAATGATACTAAGTATGATATTTAATACTATGTGTTAAAATGAATATAATTATAGAAGGAGGTGTACATATGAGTGCACATGATATTTTAAATAATCCATTTTTAAACAAAGGAACTGCTTTTACATTAGAAGAGCGTGAAAAATTAGGACTAGTGGGTATGTTACCACCATACGTCCAAACAATTGAAGAACAAGCACGACAGACTTATGCACAGATGGAGACAAAGGCAAATGATTTAGAAAAGCGTTTGTTTCTGATGCAAATCTTTAATACGAACCGTACACTTTTCTACTATATGTTCTCTCAACATCTAGCAGAGTTTAATCCTATCGTTTATGATCCAACGATTGCAGATACAATTGAAAACTATAGTGATCTATTTATTGATCCACAATATGCTGCGTATTTGGATATTAATCATCCGGAAAATATTGAAGCCACATTAAAGAATGCGGCTGGTGAGCGTGAAATCCGATTGATTGTTGTTACAGATGCTGAAGGTATCTTAGGTATCGGTGACTGGGGCACAAATGGTGTGGATATCTCCGTTGGTAAGTTGATGGTATATACAGCTGCGGCTGGAATTGATCCATCAATGGTATTACCTCTTGTTATCGATGCTGGTACAAATCGTAAAGAATTACTTGAGAATCCTAACTATCTAGGTAACCGTCATGAGCGTGTGCGTGGGGATCGTTATTACAATTTTATTGATCAGTTTGTGCAGACTGCTGAACGTCTGTTCCCTAAACTATATTTACACTGGGAAGACTTCGGTCGTTCCAATGCCGCAAACATCCTTGAAAAATATCGTAAACAAATTCCTACATTCAACGATGACATCCAAGGTACAGGTATCGTAACACTTGGTGGTATCTTCGGCTCACTAG
>NZ_CAUQGG010000026.1:0-13250 GCF_963517755.1 uncultured Solobacterium sp. | reverse complement strand
AAAAAAGATGCAGATATCAACCTGCATCTATCTATATTCTAATTCTTAGGAGAATAAAGGCTTAAGTACTGCTGCTAACTCATCCTTTTCCTTCTGTGCTTCAGCCAAGTCCTTACCTAAAGTTGTAAAGTATGTCTTAATCTTAGGCTCTGTACCAGAAGGACGGACAACAACTGTAGCCCCATCTTCTAAACCAAAGATAAGTACATTTGCTTTCGGTAAACCTGTCTCTTCCGGCTTGTTATAGTCTGTTAGAGAAACAACCTTACGTCCTGCAAATTCTACTGGTGGATTAGTACGTAATGTATTCATGATACCAGCCATCTTATCCATACCAGATAGACCATCAAACTCATAGCTATCAACCTTGTTGAGAAAGCGTCCATACTGTGCGTAAATTTCTTCTAGACGCTGTTTGATGGAAGATCCAATACTACGATAGTACGCAGCCATCTCACAAATTAACATGGATCCAACAATCGCATCCTTATCGCGTACATAAGAACCAGCTAAGTAACCATAGCTCTCTTCAAAGCCAAAGATGAAACGTTCTTCTTCACCATGCGCTTCAAGTTGTGCAATCTGATCACCAATCCACTTGAAACCTGTTAATGTATGACGTAGTTCAACACCATAGTGCTTCGCAACCAAATCTGCTAAAGGTGTAGATACGATAGACTTCACAGCCACTGGATTTTTCGGCATTGTACCCTTCTCAATACGTCCAGCACAGATATAATCTAGTAAAAGTACACCCATTTCATTACCAGATACGAGTTCGTACGAACCATCTGGACACTTCATCGCAATTCCTACACGGTCAGCGTCAGGATCAGTTGCCAACATCAAATCAGCACCAACCTTCTTTGCAAGTTCCAAGCCCTTCTCTAAGGCTTCATAAATTTCAGGGTTTGGATAAGGACAGGTTGTAAAGTATCCATTTGGATATTCCTGTTCAGGAACAATCGTAATATCTGTGATACCCATATCACGTAACACACGTGTTACAGGCACAAGACCCGTACCATTTAATGGGGAATACACAAGTTTCAAACCTGCAGTCTTGCAAAGATTTGGGCGAACTTGTCTAGATTCAATTGCTTGATAAAGTGCTTCCTTGCAATCATCTCCAACAAACTGAATCAACCCCTTCTCTACGCCTTCCGCAAAAGTAATGTATTTCGCACCAGTTAGTACATCTGTCTTTTGAATCTGGTCATATACAATCGCAGCCGCATCATCTGTCATCTGACAACCATCTGGTCCATATGCTTTAAAGCCATTGTATTTTGCAGGATTGTGTGATGCGGTAATCATAATACCCGCATTGCAGTGATAGTATCTTGTCGCAAAGCTCAAAGCAGGTACAGGCATTAGTTCATCATATAGACGAACATGGATACCATTTGCAGCTAGTACTGCAGCCGCATCCTTCGCAAAAGTCCAACCCTTTAAACGGCTATCATAACTAATCGCAACAGTCTGTGTACCACCTTGGGTCTTAACCCAATCCGCAACACCCTGTGTTGCTTGACGAACAACCCAGATATTCATACGGTTTGTGCCAGCACCAAGAGTACCTCTTAAACCAGCTGTACCAAACTTCAAAGCTACCGCAAATCTTTCTTTGATTGCTTCATCATCATTTTCAATACTAGCTAATTCTGCATGTAAATCAAAATCGATTAAGTTTGCAGAAAGCCAACGCTTATATTCATCTAAATACATAATTTTTTAGCTCCTTAATCTTATTTTAGCATAATAAAAAAGAAAGATGTCAAAACATCTTTCTCCCCTTATTGTTATCTATTAAGCAATAACTTTTTGAGCGCGTAATACGTCTTCAATTGTCTTAACAGCTGAATCTTCGTCATCACCTTCACAGGAAATTGTAATTTCAGACTGTGTAGGAATTCCAAGTGACATAACACCCATAATAGACTTCATATTCACTGTACGGCCCTTGTAAGATACCTTCACTTCACTCTTAAACTTGCTTGCAGCATTTACAGCAACTGTAGCAGGACGTGCATGTAATCCTACTGGGTCAACAACTGTAACAGTAATTTCTTTCATTGGTTTATCCTCCTGATAATTTTTACTTACTATATCTGTATTTTATAACATACTTGTTTCAGATACAAGCGGTTACATATATAGAAGTTGCAATTCGATACAATATTTCTATCTTAGAAATTTACTTATGATATGGCTCGTTATGTAGAATGCGAAAACTACGATAGATTTGTTCTACTACTAGTATTCTACAAAGTTGATGTGGAAAGGTTGCCTTAGAGATACGCCAACGGAAGTCAGCACGCTGAATCAATTCATTGCTTAGTCCCAAAGAACCACCAATCACAAATGTAATCTTACTTCTAGCACGATTATAACAATCCTGTATTTTATTCGCTAGCGCGATAGAATCGATATCCACACCCGCAAGATCTAGTAAAATCAGATATTCATCATCACGGATATTTTTTAATATCCGCTGCCCTTCTATCACCTTTACCTGTTCATTTTCAGCAGCGGAGTTTGTCTCTGGTGCTTTTTCATCCTGCACTTCTATAACGTCAATTTTATCGTAAGGGCGGATACGCTTTACATACTCTGCGATAGCATCCTTCATCCACTTCTCTTTTAGTTTGCCACAGGCAATCATCTTGATCATTGTAAAACCACACCAATCTGCTTACTTTCACCACCACGGATGATGGATACATTTACAGTATCACCAGCTGAATGCATGTACATTCTCGCAAGCACATCTTGATAGGAAGACATTTCGATTCCATCGATCATTGTAATGATATCTCCAACTTGAAGAGCATCTCCTGCATCCTTCTTCTCAACAACTGTTTGAACATATACACCAGTCTTCATATCAATGTTAATACCCTGTGCACTCTTTTCATATGCAAGCATACTTGATACATTACGCACCACAACACCCAACGCACCGCGTGTAACTTTTCCATTTGTTTTAAGTGCGTTGTAAATCAGTTTGATTTCATTAGCAGTAATTGCATACTCCATACGAGAATTACCTTGGAATGGTTGACTCGCAACAACACCAACAAGCGATCCATTTAAATCAATCACTGCACCACCCTCTTGAATCGAAGTGATTGGTGTATCCATTTCTAGCATGGAAGATAGCCAAGTTGTCGTACCATTCATTCGCCAAACACCAGGTTCTGAAACAATACCACTACTAACAACTGCACTACCAGTCGTTAGGTTTCTACCACTCATTACAACTACATTCGCACCTTGTGCTAAAGCAGTTGTATCTAAAAACGTAAAAGGTTTTACTTCAAAATTTATCGTTACTTGGATAAGCGCTATACCACTTTCAGAATCATCGCCAACCACGGTAGAACTAATACGTACACCACTATCAAACACAACGTTTGGGTTACCATTCTTTATTGCCTTTGCAGTTGTTAAAATGTGGACTGTTTCCTTTTCCTTTGCAATGATAATTCCACTATAGTAAGAACCATCGCTTTCAACCGTAACCACACTACTTCTGCTCTTTTCAATCGCACTCGTATAGTCAGATGTCGTATAGTTTGTACTATTCATATCTTCAAGGGAACTATTGCCTGTATTATTCTTCTGCAGATTCCTAATCAACATCATTGTCAGGACTAGATTCCATACCAATAATAGCGCTAACGCTACCGGCATCAACTTTTTCATCATATATACCCTTTCTAATCATCTCATACTGGCCTGCTGCACACACAAGCAGATTTTTATGTAGTAATCCAGAATGATTTTGTAATGCATGTACTGTTGTATCAAGTGCTTTCTTGCGTGTATTTGCTTGTTCACTTAAATGCGCAAGAATAATCATCTTTGTCTTCTCTGTCACGATTTTATCAAGAACAGCTGCACAATCTTCATTGCATAAATGTCCTGTATCACTATAGATTCTTTGTTTCGTAAACTGTGGACGACTTGTCGCCATCAACATCTGTACATCATGATTTGACTCTAACACAATATAGTCCGCATCTTTGATGCGTGGAATATGTTTCTCATTGATATAGCCAGTATCCGTAATATATACAAGTTTCTCAACTCCATTTTCAACGATATATCCAACTGTATTTAACGCATCATGCGATAACGCAATTGGCGTAAAACGTAAAGTTTCAACTGTAAACGAAGACCCAGGCTTTACGTAGAAAGTATCAATCTTTGGTATTTCAATTGGAGAATAGATTGGTAGTGAGGCAAAGTGCTTAATTTGTGAGATATGATCAGAATGATTATGTGTAATCAACACTGCATCCAAATCATCTAATGATATCTGTAGTTCTTTTAAGTGCTCAAATAAATATCTCTTTGTTGTACCACAATCAATCATAACTTTTGTAGTACCATCCACAATTACAAAACTATTCCCTTTTGAGCCACTCGCCATTAGTGCAAAGTCCATCATCAGTCCAAACCCTCGCAATCCATTAATGCAGAACATGCATTCACTGACTTACCGTTCTGCAATAAGCTAAATGTCACATGTGGTCCTGTCGCTTTTCCAGTCATACCAATCTTACCAATGACATCACCTTTTCTTACAACTGTATCAACTTCCAGTGTACACGGTAAGTATAGATGACCATATACGCTCTGATAGCCATTATGGTGGTCAATAATGACATAGTTTCCTAATTCATCTGTATAACCTTTTTCTTTGATGACCCCAGTATCAGCAGCCATAACATTGCCCCATCGATTATATCGATTGATAAAATCAATCGACTCAAATCCTGCATAACAACCATATTCACAGATGATTTCAGGATGTTCAACCGGATAGGCAAAACTACCACTACCAATTCCCAAATCAGTATTCTTTCCAATTGCTACAACTTCATCTTGTCCAGCTGCTGTTACAACAGATGAAAGTTCTGTTCCTGTTTTGAGTACTCCATTTACCCATGTTTCATGGTAAAGCACGTTCTTTGAACCATTTGCACCACTTTGTCTGACAACTGTTTGACCACTTTCAACAGTATTATCCTCTAATACAGAAGTCTTATAGAACAATGTTTCCTTCTGTAGTCTTTGTTTATAAACATACACATCGATTGGAGATGTGAAGTAAGTCACACAGAGTTTTGTACCTGCAGTTAATGGTTGACTGCTATCTTTAATAACATCTTGATTAATACGCAGTAACTGTTCAGCAGTTAACCCATAATTCTGTAAACCAATCGAATCTAGCGTATCTCCTTCTTCAACCGTGTAATATACTAGATTTTCATTATCACCATAGGATAAATAATGTAATACTTCTTCTTCCGTGGTTTTAATATCCTTAACGGATGCGTAGGCATCCGCAATCTGTATTGCTTCATTGATTTTAAAGCCCATTGTCATCACACCATATTCCGTTAGGTTTGAAATTGCATGATGTTCGTGAATGGCTTCTAATGTATCTTCATCGATGAAATAAGAAAGATACTTTTGTAAAGCTTCTTGATAGATATCTTCTGACTTTACAAAGATTCTTGCATACTCTTCATTATTATCCGAGAAAGAAATTGATTTACAGGCAACACTATATAGAGAATGATCATCTAAATACTGCATGATTTCTGCGTCTACATCTGTATAGATATTTGTACTCATCTCTTCTACAAGATACATGTTATCCGCAATCCCAATATGTGTATTTGGAAACATGCTTGCATACTTTACTTTATATACGGTATTTAGATGTTCATCCATATAAGTCTTATCTTTGATGATACCAATCAATTTCTGATCTTCATATAATTTATAAATCTTATGTGCGTCAGAAGTCGTTACTTCTATAGTCTGATTAAAGTTACCTACTGTGCCAGCTTCAATTCCTTCAAAAGAAGGATAGAAAAAAGAAGGCACGATAACAATTGCGATTGATAACACTAAGCATATTGTTACAGCAATCAAGTTTTTCATGCCTTCCTCCTTCATTATTGTGGTTTATTTGGGGCAATGTTATAGAGTGCGTTAGTATCTGCCTCAAACGCTACATATACCCTACCTGTCGCACCATTACGGTGCTTTGCAAGATTGATTTCTAGACGCTCTGTTCCAGATTCTTTTGCTTGTTCTTTTGCTTCTTCGTTATAGTAAGACTCACGATACAACATCATAACGATATCGGCATCCTGCTCAATCGCTCCAGATTCACGCAAGTCACTTAACATAGGACGCTTATCTTCACGCGCTTCAACACTACGGCTTAACTGTGATAATGCCACAACAGGCACCTTCAATTCACGCGCAAGAGCTTTTAGACTACGCGAAATATCAGATACTTCCTGTTGACGATTTCCGCCAGTACGATCTGATGGTCCACTAATTAACTGAATATAGTCAATCATAACCATGTTTAATCCATGCTCTGCCTGTAATCGACGACACTTGGAGAAAATTTCAGGAATCTTGATTCCTGCCATATCATCGATATAGATATTGGAAGCCTTTAACTCTGATGAAGCTTCGTTAATACGGTTCCACTCTTCATTGGTTAAACGACCTGTTTTTAACTTATCACCTTGGATATGACTCTTCGCACTCAATAAACGCATCGCGAGCTGTTCTGCACCCATCTCAAGTGAGAAAATCGCTATCGCACCCTTCTGTGCTTGTGGGATTAACGCAACATTCATCGCTAAATTTAACGCAACCGCTGTCTTACCCATAGATGGGCGCGCAGCCAAAACAATCATATCACCACGCTGTAAACCATGCGTAATGCGGTCCAAATCATTAAAACCTGTCTTTAAGCCAGTAATCTCAGATGAATTTTCTGCGGCTGCACGAATCGTCTTCAACACTTCATTTAAGACATCATTTGGATTCTTAAACTCACCAGCTTTACGATTACGAGACACATTCAAGATTTCTTTCTCGGAACGATCTAAATAATCATTTAAATCTGTTTGTCCACTAAAACCTTCTTCCGCAACCCTTTCAGCCGCTTCAATCATACGGCGCATCATCGCTTTATCTCGAATCAAATTCACATATGTTAGTGTATTTGCACTCGTTACTGCTGCGTTCATTAAGTTTAGAATATACTCCATTCCACCAGACTTATCTAAAAGATCAGTATCCTTTAAACGTGTCGCAACAGTGGTAGAGTCAATTTGCGTTCCTTCTTGATATAGTTCTTCACATGCATGATAAATCCGACGATTGGCTTCGATAAAGAAATCGTCAGCTTCAAGCCCTTCTTCTAATGCTGTACGAGAAGAACTTGGATATACAAGCATGGTTCCCAGCAAACTAGCTTCCGCTTCTGGGGCAGAAGGTAATACACGTGACATACTTAGTTCTCACTTCCCAGTACTTTCACAACGATCGTACCGATTACATTCTTGTGTAATTCAACTTTTACTCTTGTTGTGCCAAGACTATGAATCGGTTCTGTATCAATAATCTTGCGCTTTTCGATAATAATGCCTTGTTTATTCAAAGCTTCTACAATCTGCTTTGTAGAAACAGAGCCGAAGACTCTTCCTTCTTTACCAGACTTCACGGTGAAAGTAACTACTGTCTTTTCTAATAAGGCAGCTTTTTCATGCGCTTCTTGTTCACGCTGTGCTTCTAGTGCAGCTTCTTCTGATTTCTGTTCCTTTAAGATTTCTAAGCTAGCCTTAGATTCCGCAACCGCAAGGCCTCTTGCGATTAAGAAATTTCTTCCGTAACCATCAGATACATCGACGATATCTCCACGCTTACCTACTTTTTTAACATCTTGTTTAAGAATTACTTTCATCTTCTGCCTCCTTCTTCTGCTGTTCAATAATATTAATTAACTCTTCTTTTAGTTCTTTGACTGTCGCATCCTTACGTTGTGTTGCGGCAGCTGTCATATGACCACCGCCATGCATCGCTTCCATAATTGCCTGTACATTGATTTCACCATTTGAACGAGCAGAAATACTATTGATTCCTGTACTCTTATCCTGGGCAATCACAAAGGCTGCCTTCACATCTTGGATACTCAATAAACTATCCGCAACTTGGCTCATAATCGAACGTGTAATCTTCTCATTTTCAACAGCCGCAATCACGATACCATCCGGATATCTTTCACTTGCATTCATAATCGCACTCTTTAGCACGAACTCATCATAAGTATCTTTCAAATAATCATACGCTACTTGAGGATCTGCACCAAGTTTACGTAAAGCACTGGCCGCATCATATGTACGTACGCCAGTTCTTTCACGCCACTTGCGTGTATCAATCGTCATACCTGCAAGCATGAATGTCGCTTCTAATTCAGAAATATCCACTTTACTTGATATAAACGGAATCATTTCCGTCAAGATTTCACAAGTACTAGAAGCACCTGCTTCGATATAAATCAGGATTGGTTTTACACCCATATCTGTACTTCTACGATGGTGATCAATTACCACAATCCGTTCTGCCATCTCTAAGAGCTTTGCGCCATTCGATTGTAGAATGTTGTGATGGTCGGTCATGATGACGAGTGTATCATCCTTGAGTTGGTTGATAGCTTCACCTTCTGTTACAAACGTGATGTCCTCTGCAAGTTCTTTTTCGTTCTCTTTCATTGCCGCATCTAACTTTTCTTCAATACCACCAGTCCTAGCAATAATACTAACTGGCTTATTAAAAGCGGATGCCATCTTCGATAAACAGATTGCGGAACCAATACAATCGAAGTCTGCGTTTTTATGTCCACAGATAATAACGTTGGAAGAATGCTGAATGAGGTCACGTAATGCGTGTGCCATAACACGTACACGTACACGGCTTCTCTTCTCGGCTGCTTCTGTAGAACCACCGAAATACTTTACATCCTCACCAACGACCTGAATCGCAACTTGGTCACCACCACGCGTTTGCGCAAGGTCCATTAACTTCGTAACTGTCTCATCTAGCTCCGCAAAGTTTGAACTACCCTTGGCAAAAGCCATAGACAATGTGATAGATACTTCAGCTTTTTGTGATGCTTTACGTACGATGTTCAAGATTGAGAAACGATCTGCCGCAATCTCACGATAAATCCTCTCATTGAGTACTAATAAATAACGATTGTTGTTTAATCTTCTTAAGAAGACACCAAACTTTTGGAAGTATTCATTGAGTGGTGTACGAATTGTCGCATTGATATTTGCAATATCCGCATCATCCGCATACATCGTACTCTCTTCATAGTTATCAAAACTAGCCAAGCCAAGCACAACATGTTCTTCATTATACTTACCACGATACTTATCTAATAACGTAATATCCTTAAAGAAAATCGTCGGTGCATTTTCACGCTTACTAATTTCATAAACATATTGGTCAATCGTGACATTTACCTTTTCCGTTTCCCCGGAAATAATATCGTTAGCTTCTGGTAGCCAATTTAATAATTTAGAACCAATACGATCAAGTCCTCTTTCCTTAAAGAGTTCACTTTGCCATGTGATGACATAGTTTTCATCGTAGTTCATCATACCTACGCCACCAACAAGATACGCATCCGCGTAAGAACCACCTAAATATTTTTCTAATCCAATGGATTCTTCTTCATTTGCGGATTGGAAATAATCCAACAAATAGACCGCAATTAACGATTCCGCAATTAACACTAAGATGCCTGGTAAAATATTTATCTTAAAAATCAACTGTAACAGAATGATAACCGCAAGCTGGATAGCAAGTGCCACAAAAACAACTTGTTTAATTCGACTCATTTTTTGTTGCATGATATCCCTCCTCTACAATTCGTTTATGCATGTTTGTTGTAATATATAAAAATCCATAAAGCGCTACCGGAAATGACATCGCTAACGCTAAGATAAACACGACAAATGTTAAGATTCTACGACTTTCCTTTGCCAGAAGTCCAATCATCACTAAGAGACCAACAACCCCCATCGCTGTGAGATAGAAATAAGCAAACGTTCCTAACGCTGAAAGAATTGTCATCGCCGGTTCTGTTTTAATATAACCAGACCCAACATATAAATACCCAAACATTCCAACAAGTGCCACATAGCCAATCCACTTTGGTGGATAGTATAGATAAAGCGGCGTTGATTCAGGAAGCTTCATACGTAATCTCTTCAATAAGAGTCTCGATGAAATATGCGTTACGATTGCTTCTAGAACACCTAACATCAATGTACTAACGAAGAATATATTCCGTAATAGCACGTTGATATCTACATTTGCAGCAAATGTTACACCCAATGTTTTCTGCATCATATCAAAGGTTGAACGTAACTCTAAAACTAACTCATCTAAACTAACCCCAAAAATTGCTACATTAATAACAACCGCAAGTAGTTCTGTAAGTCCACCAAGAACCATCGTTCTTAGCAATAATCGCTTACTCTCTACGTTCTGATAAATACCACATCCATATACCAACCCAATAATCGCCTCAGCGACAAAGAAGAATATCGCAAATGGACTTGCAAAGATAAACGACACAAAGATAATTGCGACCAAAACCATCAAACTATCACGCAATCCATATTTAGCCCCAAAGTATACCATCGGTAGTGGTAACAGGAACACAAACATACTGCTAAAAGTCCCCTGAAATTGTCTATCGATTAACATAAATACGCCGATCAAGGCAACCATCATCGCCCCTTCGGTAATCTTTCTTACATTTTGATTCATAATATTCTCCCAAAAAGCACTATAAAAAGTCGCTTTTCGCATGCCAATATTATATCATAATCAGCCAAATTCGATTGCCTTAGCTTTCGCTAAATCGCTTTCATCAAAACTCTCATCATTTTATCACTTTCATAACAGTATTAACTTCTGCTATGATACTCCCCAAGGAGGCCCCTATGTTAACAAAAATTCTCTATTTTCTCATTGAACTGATTACTTCCATCCACAACACAATCTTGACATGGAACGATAATAATCTCATCGGATTATCTGATAAAGACTTACACTTTGTAGTCATTGGTATATTAGGAATTTTAATGATTGCGATAGTATATCCACTCTTTAAATTCCTCGCAAAGCGTCACCACTACCTTACGCTAACATTTGTCTATGTCTTCACATTGATTATCGTAATTACCTTTGCGATTGAAATTGGTCAAGGAATCACCCATACCGGCACAATGGACTTTGTCGATATTGTTGCAGGTATCGCTGGCTTTCTGCTAATGTATGTAGTACTCGCAATTATTACCAGCGTCATTAACGGTATCGTCTATTTAATAAAACGACCAAAGTAATCATTTTTCACACTCCAAATTTTCTCTATTTGATATAATATGCAATAGAGTATCGGGGTGTGGCTCAGCTTGGTAGAGCGCTTCGTTCGGGACGAAGAGGTCGTGAGTTCGAATCTCGTCACCCCGACCATAACAAAAACCGTCAATTTGACGGATTTTTTTGTTACCAATTTGCGTTGAATACATATTGATTCAAACGTTCAAACGCTTCCTTTACTCGCGATAATGGTAGCGCTAGATTCATTCGAATACTGTATGGCCCATGAAACATACGTCCATCTTGCCAAGCTACACCCACACGATATCCAGCCTTTTCAACTTCTTCAATCGTTTTACCATGTTGTTTACACCATTTCTCACAATCAATAAACAACATGTAAGTACCTTCTGGCTTCATCAGTTCTACGCCTTCAAAGTGTTCTCTAATATACTCTACCGCATAATTTACATTACCAGTAATCACTCCACGCAATTCATCTAACCATGCATATCCTTCCGGTTGATACGCACCAATTAATGCATGCATGGATAATACATTCATACTATTGTAGTGAGATTTCGAAGCTTTTGAGCGAATACGATCACGTAATGTCTGATTGTAGATGATATGATAAGCACCGATAAGTCCTGCAAGGTTAAACGTCTTACTTGGTGCGTATAACGCTACTACATGTTCATGTGCCCATGCATTTGCGGACTGTGTAGGAATATGCTTATGTCCCTCTAAGATAATATCTGACCAAATCTCATCTGAGATAACAACTACATCATTACGTTCATAAACTTCCATTGCTTTTTGGATTTCTTCCAACTGCCACACACGACCACAAGGGTTATGTGGGGAACAGAAGATTGCCACATGAATATGATTCTGCTTAATCTTTTCTTCCATATCCGCAAAATCCATTCTCCAGATACCATCTTCATCTTTTACAAGCGGACTATGTACGATGCGGAATCCATTATTATTTAAGCAATGTGTAAATCCAATATATGTTGGACTATGCACCAACACCGCATCTCCAGGTGCAGCGTAAGCTGTTAAAGCAGACAACAAACCACCCAGAACACCATTTTCATATCCAATGTGTTCTGGCAATAACCCTGTCACTCCATTACGCTTATTCTGCCAATCAATAATACTCTGATAGTATTCTTCACTTGGTGCAAAATAGCCAAATGCAGGATGGTTTACACGCTTTATAATCGCTTCCTGCACAGAAGGAACTGTTGGAAAGTTCATATCCGCAATCCACATTGGAATCACATCAAATCCCTCATCAGGAAGTCCAGGTTTTCCTGGTAACCCCACACCATCAATCGCTATAGCATCTTTGCCATGACGATCCATTATCGTTGTAAAATCATATTTCATCGTAGAATCCTCCCTATGATTCATACATATTTCTACTACCATCATAATCCCTACATCAAACAATTTCATTATCGAAAGAGAAAAAGTGAACACTTCTGTCCACTTTACTGTTCGTTCTTTTTGTTTAGCTCTTCTGTAGAATGGTGCTCAATTGGAGCCCAATGCACCTTAGAAAATAATGCCTGTATAGAAATTGGTAGGTACGACAACAAGAATAACGGGAACAACAATAGATGCTTAATCTTTGCCCAGTTGTTTGTCTCGATACGATCCCACTCCATACCAACGGTGATTGCACCAATGATCATTAACGATATCCAGAAACCACCAATCGTCTTAAACACAAACCACAACATTTCGCGTTGGAAAACAAGTCGTACATAATATGGCATTAATCCAGCAGAAGCCATTACCCATAATACAAAACCCAGAATCGCAATCGTTAATAAGCTGGCTGGTAACACCGTCATCAAGATATCATAGAATGCTAGACGTCTGCCCTTAGCTGTTAGAACACCCTTTGTTAAGTCACCCAAGTATCTACCATCAATCTGGTAGAATCCCTTTGCCCAACGCATACGTTGTTTCCAAGATTGTTTCCAAGTAGATGGTTGTTCATCATATAAAAT
>NZ_CAUQGG010000025.1:0-13567 GCF_963517755.1 uncultured Solobacterium sp. | reverse complement strand
AACATTCTCTCTGTAGTTTTATGTTCTTACTATGCTTCTTTTCGATAGCATATGTCTTAAGATTGGGTGGATTGATGTAAGTGTATTGGCTAAATGCAAACTCACCAGCTGGAATCATATCTTTAGTGATTTCTTTTTTTAAGATATACCCTTGTGTATAAAATGGGGACTGTAAGTAAGGCCTCATTTTGTTGAATAAGTCTACTTTAGATAGGTTTGTTGTTAGAAATATTTTTCTGCCATCCTTATGCTCTTCAATTAGTTGTGTTGCACATAGTTGACGATATGCTCTTGTAAGTGTCATATTTGAAAAACCAAGTGATTCAACCGCATCACTTATATAATACTTATTTGCATTTTGATACAAAATCCACGTAAATAATAATTGAGTGGCTAAAGATATTTTTTCAACGTTTTTATCTATATACTGTGTATTGGTTAAATAAGTTGCCATGAAGGGTAGATAAACCATTTTATCTTTCAGAATAAATGGAATTTTATTTTCAAGAAGATTTTGTCTTCTGAATGAAGAGATAACATCTAATTGTAGAAAGATAGGTATGTTCTCTATCTCCTTTATAATACTTATTTGCTTCTTGAATACCGGTATGGTTGGTAGGTCTCCCTTAGGAGTTAAAGATAAACACTCTATATCATTGATGATTGCTTTTTGAATTAGAAAATCATTTAAAATGAATAAAGGTAGTTGTTTCTCTTTATTCCATTTTTTTAAATTGATTGTAAGACCAAGTATGTCTAAAGCATTCATTACTCTATCTCCTTATTAACTATGTTATATATTATATTAACATTATAAAAGTTATAATAATATAAAATAAGTTAAAATATGTAGATAATATGAATATTAGGGAAGCATGCAATATTTTAGAGATAAATAAAGAAATGAATATCATAAAACTGAGGAAAATGTGAAACAAAATGATACAATATACTCAATAAGGATAAGGGGATTTAATAATTATGAATAAGAATCCACGATGTTTATATGAGAATAATTTGAGTGACTTCCTGAGTAAAGAGCGTGATGCAATCTTTGGTAACTTATGTGAAGGCTACCATGGTGATGCACTTACTACAACTAGAGAAGCTTGGATTAATGAGGTTGAGATTCTTCAAAAAGAGTTATTACCATGGAAGTATTCAAATGGTAAAATTATTTTTGAGTATGATATTCCAAGACTTGGAAAAAGAATTGATGTAGTTCTACTTTTAAGAGGAATTATTTTTTGTTTGGAATTTAAGGTGGGCGAATCAAAAATTGTAGAAAATGATATTGATCAAGTTCTTGACTATGCTTTGGATTTAAGGAACTTTCATAAGTTTAGTGAGTCAAAAGTGATAGTACCTATTCTAATTGCAACTAAATATCAAAATCATTCTACTATCATTCAAAAATCAGTATATAACGATAATGTACTAAACCCACTTGTGACAGGTGAAGGAGGGATTCAAGAACTTATTGATAAAGTTATTAATTTATATCCAAATGAAGGAGATATAGATAGTAACTGGACTATCAGTCCCTATGCACCAACACCAACAATTATTGAAGCGGCTAGAACACTCTATGAAAGTCATTCTGTAGAGGATATTACAAGACATGAAGCTGATAAGGTTATGACAGATACCACGATCGCATATATTCTTGATGTCATTAAACGCAGTAAAGAAAATGGCGAGAAGAGTATTTGCTTTGTGACTGGAGTTCCTGGTGCTGGAAAAACATTAGTTGGTTTAGATGTTGCAGTAAAACAGACATATCAAGGAACTGATGCACCGGTCTTAGATGAAGGTGCGATTTATCTGTCGGGGAATGGTCCTCTAGTTGCAGTGCTGAATGAGGCTTTAGCTCTTGATAATTATACAAAGTGTAAATCTAGAGGTGAAAAGAAGAATAAGTCTGACTCCAAGCGAGAGGTAAGTAAGTTCATACAAATAATTCATAGATATAGAGATACCATGCTTGCAAAGATAAAGAATCCTGTTGAAAATGGGGTTCTAGAAATTGATAAAGGAAACGCAGTAAAGGTGCAGGATGCTGGATACGGTGAAGTTGAGCATGTTGCAATTTTTGATGAAGCACAACGATCGTGGACGCATGAAAGATTAGCAAATTATCTAAAACGAGGAGGAACATATGGTAATAAGCTTAAGGTTCCTAACTTTCCTATGTCTGAAGCATCATTTCTAATATGGTCACTTGATCAACGTGAAGACTGGGCAACTATCGTATGTCTAGTAGGTGGAGGCCAAGAAATCAATACAGGTGAAGCAGGTATTTCTGAATGGATTAAGTCATTGAACGAAACGTTCACACATTGGAAAGTATACATTTCCCCGAAATTAACAGAAGCTGAATATGCAGAAGGACAAGTTAATGAATTGCTGAAACATAACCCTAATGTCACTTACTCTGATAGTTTGCATTTAGGAGTCTCCTTACGTTCTTATAGGGCAGAAAAGTTATCTGCTTTTGTACATGCATTATTAGATATTAATGGTAACGCAGCATCAATTTTTGCAGAGATAAAAGATAAATATCCGATCGTTTTAACGAGAGATATGGAAAAAGCTAAGAGATGGCTTCAAGATAAAGTGAGAGGAACAGAGAGAACAGGTGTTCTGATTAGTAAAGAATCCGCAAGATATAAACCATTAGGCATACATGTATTACCATCTGGAGATGAGGATGCAGTCCATTGGTTCCTTGAAGATAAACAAGATACTAGATCTTCTAATTATTTAGAAGATGCAGCAACTGAAATTCAGGTTCAAGGATTAGAGTTAGATTATACTTGTTTACTGTGGGATGCAGACATGCGTTATGAAAACGGTAAATGGCATTTTTATCGATTTAATGGAAAAACAGCATGGAAAGAAATATTGCCGTACACAATATCAAGTTCAGAACGTATTAAATATATGTTAAATGCGTATAGAGTACTTCTTACTCGTGCTAGAGTAGGAATGGTTATATGTGTTCCAGAAGGTAATGGCACAAAGAATCCTAATGGTTATTGGGAAGATAGTACACGATTACCAGAATATTATGATGGTACTTACAAGTATTTAAGAAGTTTAGGAATTGAAGAGATTTAAAGTTATGAAAACAATAAATGTAGTGGCTGCAGTAATACGTGACAAAGATAAAGTACTCACAACTGCAAGAGGATATGGGGATTATAAAGGTTTTTGGGAGTTTCCTGGAGGAAAGATTGAAGAAGGGGAAACACCAGAAGATGCATTGGTGAGAGAAATCAAAGAAGAACTGAATATCAATATAAAAATCAATAACTATATTGATACAGTTGAATTTGATTATCCAAAATTTCATTTATCGATGAGTTGCTATTTTTGCAGTATATTATCTGGTAATTTCATACTAAAGGAAGCAGAAGATTCTAAATGGTTAAATAAGGAGCAGCTAGATTCAGTAAAGTGGCTTCCAGCTGATTTAGCAATAGTAGAATATATTAAAGAAGTAATGTAGATGAAAGATAGATTTAAATTATCTTAATTTAAAATCATTCTAAGTCTATTATTAATGTTCTTTCATGTGCTTAATAAAATCATTTATGAAGTTTATACAATAAAAAGTACAAAATATGATTGAAATCTATATAGGGGAGAAAATAATGGAATCAACAGAATTTATTAAAGAATCAATTGGCACACTTAGCAGAACTTGGTATGGAGAGTTAAAAGCAAAAATCTTAGGAGAATATTTGAAATTTTCTTTTTTAAATGACGAGGAAATTTCATTAAATACTTTTTCTGAAAAGATAAATGATTATTTTGAAAAATTGTCACTAAAAACAGGCAGTAACTTCGAAACAATTATTAAACAATACTTATCAAGTTGGGATGCGTTGATAGGTAAATATATTGCTAGAGAGCATAATGTAAAAAAGAATGAGGCACCTTTACCTCTTCCTAGATCTAGAAAATATTATAACTATGCGATGGAAATCAGAAGAACTAGAAGCATTACAATGAGACAATTAGTAGATTATTCAAGAATTATGATGTGCTTATACTCTTCTGTTATTGATAGTAATAATGAAGTAATTGATGATTTTGATTATTCAGCAAATTTTATTTCTCTTGAAAAAATGATTGCATGCATGAAAGAAGAGAAATCTAGCGCAATAATGTTTAAGAAAAAGCAATTTGATATCGAAGATTTATATGGCTTAGATACGGGAACATTTATTATTACAATGATAATGTATTGTTTTATAAAAGATAATCAAGTAGAAGGAGAACAATAGAATGGCTAAAGAAATAGTTGTGAATACTAGTAAGGAAATATTAAAATATTTCGATCAAAATAATGGTCTTGAAATTGTGCAACGTAATGCCAAGAAAAAGTATAAGGAATTTATAAGAATAACTTTAAAAAATAATACGAAAGAGGAGACAAAAGATACAGTCTCCAAAGTTATTGAACAACTAACTAAAAATAAAAATCTGTTAGATAGTAATATATTTAAAATAAATAATATTGCTAAACTTCAAAATCTAACAGCAATTATGAGTAGTTTAAATCTATGTGCTACATGTATTGGCTTTGCAATTATGTATGCAAAACTTGAGAAACTCAGTGGACAAATAAATCAATTAATGAATGTTGTGAAGCAAGAACATGAAATACAAACAGACTTTGAATTTAAAAAAGTTATTGCTGAGTATCGTAACATGCTAGACTGTAGAAAAACTAGGAAATATTATACAGAAGAACAAATGAGAAAGTTGGTTGATGATGAGTACAATGTTCTAAGTATGTTGATAGAAGTGTTTACTAAGGATCTATCTACTGAGCCAGAAGGTTTAATTTTTTCTATATATTCACTAGCTTCAATGTTATCTGTATCACTGAGATATTTTGATGAGCTCTATTATTTTAATAATAAAGAAGCGATTGCGGATGGAGATGTATGGCATTCATCTCACAGTAACTGGATGAGTGTATATGATAAATTAATGTCACCAGAGTTTATTAAGAAGATTCAAGATCATGGTATTTTTGACTTAAATTTATCAACAGAAGAAACTGATATATATTATATCAGTCTATATGATCAAGCAAAGAGCATGGTTGAAGATGTTTCAGATAATCAAAAATTAATTCAACTGTTGGATAATCAGGAAGTACTTACAGAAGTCCAAGCAAGTATTAATCAAAGCTTGGTAGATGAAATTGAAAAAACAATAAAGGCAGTTCCAGAAGCGTCGGAACAAGAAGAATTTGTTGAGACATACCAAGATACAATGAAGCAGATGGGGCTTGCGGTATAGAAAGGCATAACTTTGCATGGATATTGATGTGAAAAATGCTTATTCAAAAGTGCTTGTGTCTTGTAATACAAGTCTTCAAGACCTATTTGTGAATGATATCTACAGATTCATAAAATTTATTTCAAAAGAAAATGCTGAGGAGAGATTTTCTGAGTTTTGTAATATTTATATTCGGAAGAAATATAATACTGATAAGTGGAAAGATTTAGATAAAAATTTCTTTATTCCAATGATGTTTAAGCATGTTGATATTACATTGACTATAGTAGCTGATGAAATATCATTCTTTACCGTTTTAGGGAAATATTACTTATTCAGTAAATTTGATAGGGAAGATATTGACCAAAAGAAATGTAGAGATGCTTTATTACAAATAAATAGTTTTAGTAAAGTTGATTCAGATACATCTGTGGTGCAAAGTAAAAAGAAAATAGACGTCAAAGAAAATACAGAGCATGCAGAAGAAATTGAACAACAGGAAGAAGAAAATGTTGATGAACCAGAAGAAACATTAGAGGAACTTTTAGACAAACTGCATTCACTAATTGGATTGAATGGGGTAAAAGAAGAAGTTGATCAAATGATTCGTTTAATTCAACTGCAAAAAAAGGCAGAGGAATTTGGTGAAAAAAATATTTCTTTATCATTACATTTGGTGTTCTATGGTAATCCTGGAACAGGTAAAACTACTGTATCAAGATTAATTGCAAAAATTTATAAATCTCTTGGTGTATTATCTAAAGGACAACTTGTTGAAACTGATAGAGGTGGACTTGTCGGCGGATATGTTGGACAGACTGCAATCAAGACACAGGAAATGATTGATAAAGCAATGGGTGGAATTTTATTCATTGATGAAGCATATGCATTGACTCATGGAAAAGGTGAGAATGATTTTGGACAAGAAGCAGTTGATACAATCCTAAAAGCAATGGAAGATCACCGTGATAATTTTATAGTTATTGTTGCTGGTTATCCGGAATTAATGAAGGAATTTATTGCATCTAATCCTGGATTGAAATCTAGATTTAATCAGTATATTAATTTTGAAGATTATACTCCAACTGAATTAAAGGATATCTTCTTGCTTTACTGTAAGAATCAAAATCTGATTTTGGGTGAAAGTTGTGATGAATATCTAATGCATCATTTCCAAGATTTATATGATAATCGATCAGAAGATTATGCAAATGGGCGTGATGTTAGAAATTATTTTGAAAAGGTTATTAAGATGCGAGCTAACCGTCTTAGTCCAAACTTAAATGAAATTACACTTGATGACTTTAGGACTATAGTACTATCTGATTTAAAAAATGCATCAAATATGAAAAATAATGAATGGTGAAAGTTTTAATATTATTATTCTTATAAAAAGGAAGATACCTGACTAAAACTAGTCTAGTATCTTCCTTTGTTCATCTTGTTCTTATGTATATTTAATTCTTTGAGAGAATCTTGTTAATTACTTTTGTTTTCTATTTTATTAAATAGCTTTTCTAAGAATAAGATGCGTTTATATATTGTTTTTCTCATAATCTACATCTCCTATCTATGATTAGTTTACGCTAACTAACTCAAACTTGCAAGTATCTTGCTTGTAATAAAAATTAAACTACAGGTTCATTGTGGATGATGGTTGCGGTAGGTAGAATAATAACTGTACCAAGAAAGATGGTGTCAAAAGTGAAGATACTGTAATATCCCAGTGAAGATGGTTTGCTCAACCTGCTGGGGCATCTGGAATGAAGCTCGGGGCTAAGAGAAAGGATACTTTCTTACGGCTGGCCGCATCGAAGTAGTAATACTAGATGAAGGGTGCAATTCCTGAAAGTAACAGATGGCACACATCATTGTGCAATATAGTCCAGAATACATATCAGTGGAATAATAGAGGGTTACTTGAATAGAGTGCCTGAATCTTAGTTAGGTATATATTGGCATTATATATAAACCTAAGAATAGCCAATAATCCACTCTGTCGTGAAGCGAAGAAATTCGTGTATAAGATATGGAAGAAGATTCTCTTAGTAGCCTAGAGACAGGTTCTGAGTCAGAAAAAGGAAGATCACAGAACAAGTGCTGAAGAGTTGGGTGAAAAGTGTGGGTAATCAATCCCGCCAGAGCTTCGTGATGAAAGTCTAGGGAAGAGATGCAAGGAATTGCTAACCTTGCACAGCCTCTTTTCTCTCTGTAGGATAACAATATTTTTGCAATGATGATGTAGGGTGAATAAAAGCCCATTACAGTGTTTTCACTTTTAACATCACATTGGTATTTACATGCATGTCAAAGGATGGTATATTGATGTACCATCTTTATGGAATATATTGGAGGTGATGGAATTATGAATTATCCTATCGTTAGTTTAAGTGCTACTGGTGATAACATTCGTCGTTTGCGAAAAGAACGTAAAGTAAAGACCAGTGAGCTAGCAGATTACCTTGGTTTTTCAGACGTACAGGCAGTTTACAAGTGGGAACGTGGAGAATGTTTACCAACATTAGAAAACTGTTTTGCGCTAAGTAAATATTTGCATGTACAAGTAGAAGACATCTTGGTCTGCATGGACGAGATGCCTTCTTTATTTTTGTATCTAGGTTTATAATTGAGTAAAGAATGTTCATTGATTATTGGACAAGGAGAATAGAATATGAATATTGAATTCGAAAATGAGAATAAAGTAGCGCTTGAAGATTTTAATGGAGATTATTTTAATTCAACAGGTGCTGAATTCTATCGTGCCGGGGATTATGATACTGCAATCGAATATTATCGTATTGCCTCATCGATGGGTAATGTTCAATCACTCGCAAACCTTGGCTACTGTTACTACTATGGTAGAGGCTGTAAAAAGGATTTGAAACTTGCGTTTGCGTATTTTAAGATGGCTGCGCGCTTTAAGAATACGGATGCTTTATATAAGTTAAGTACGATGTATGAACATGGCAAGGGTGTAAAGAAAAATGATGAGATTGCGGAATACTATCTCATGACAGCCTTCCAATCTTTAAATGATTTACCAGAAGTTGCTAGATTAGATTATCCAAGCGTATTATTTGGCATGGGTAAGAGATTCTTGGCAATTGGTGAAGAGGAAGGCGACTATGAAGTTGCGTATACTCTTTTCAAAGGTGCGCAAGAAGGCTATGAATACCAAATTAATCAGGGCTGTCACTATTATGAAAAGATGCTAGCAGAGGTTGAAGAAATCTTACAAAGAGATTGTTTTGACCCGTATAGAGATGAAGATGAGGATGAAATATTTTTAAATTAGTATGAGATATTATTTATGTAGTAGTTTAGTTGATTATTCAAAGATGGAACTTCACAATGAATATCATTGGGTTGAAGATCTGTTAAAACATGTTCATTTTCCATGCCATGCATTACTTGTTGCGTCTTCTCCTGATGAGATTGAAAAGACAAGACGCTATGCACAGGAGATTGTGGATGTCATGGATAAACAGGGTTTATGTTTATCAGGTTTTGATATCTTAGATCGAAATAGTGCAAAACGTACAAAAGAACTTGTCAATAAGGCGGATATCATTATCGCAATGGGTGGTCATGTTCCAACACAGAATGCTTTCTTCCAAGAGATTGATTTGAAGAAACATCTTCAAGAGTTTCGTGGAATCTGGATCGGTAGTTCTGCTGGTAGTATGAATAGTGCAACGATTGTCTATGCACAACCTGAACTAGAAGGTGAAGTGATCGATCCAACATATCAGAGGTTTATACCTGGATTAGGGTTAACAGAGAAGATGATTCTTCCACACTATTCTTCTTGGAAAAATGAAGTAGTAGATGGGCTTTGGCTTCTAGAAGATGTTACCTATCCGGATAGTCAAGGACATACATTCTATCTAATGGAAGATGGTAGTTATGTGCTCGGTGATACGGAAGAGAAAATAGAAGAAGTAGTTGGTGAACACTCTGTTCTTCGTGATGGAGTAATTGTTCAGTAATGTGTATAAAATGAAATGGTATCCAGTGTGTTGGATACCATTTTTTGATGATTAGAATTTTGTGACGAAGTATGGATATAGAAATGACTTCTCTGTTTGTTCAGGTGGCTCTACTTCGATGATTGCCTTTTGATAACCATTGACAATCTTTGTGCCACTTTCGTGTGTAAGTTCTCTTTGGAATTTCCCATATTCTTGGTGTACATGTCCATGTACCATGTATGCAGGTTTATACTTCTCAAGTAAATCGTTGAAACATGCATACCCTGTATGTGGTAGATCATCTAGGTCACCATAGCCTTCGGCAGGTGCATGCGTGACTAGGATATCGACTCCTTTGGAAATCCAAAGGCTTGGCTTGAGTTTGTTGATGCGTTTTTGCATTTCGGATTCAGTATACATGAACGGAGAGTCATTGTACTTCATACATCCTCCAAGTCCTGCAATACGTAATCCTTTGTATTCATATACACGACCGTCTATATCAACACATCCTTCTGGCGCATGGCGTAGATACGCGGTATCGTGATTGCCATGAACGTAGAAGAGTGGTTTATTTGCGACTGTCACAAGGAATTCTAGGTATCTAGCTGGTAAATCTCCACAGGAGATAATCAGGTCGATATCTTTTAATTTATTTGGTGTGTAGTAATCATATAGATAAGGATCTACTTGATCACTAATGACTAGTATCTTCATCTGTTGTTTTAATCTCCGTTAATTCGTCTCGTGGGATATTGTTGGAAGAAAGTTCTCCAACAATATTATTGTTTAACCAGTTGATACGAATGATATCTAATGGTTGTAAGCTACAATCTGCTTCTACAATCTGCTTGCCAGTACGTGTTTCGATTGGACCGGTAAATGGAACGATAGTACCTTCTTTGATTGCGGTAATAAAGTGATTCATACTACGTAAAATCGCAGCTGATGTGGAAGATGGTAGATAGAGTTCTTCTGCACCTGAAGATAAACCTAACCAATAGCTCTGTTCACTGATTTCCTTGTGTGTCAAAATATCCTGTACAAGTAAATCATAGAAGAGTGACCAGTTATAAATAGGTGCTGCTAGACATTCTTCTTGCGATTCTGAGAATCGGTATAAACCTGGTTTATGTGTTGTGGAACGATTATCCATGATGATTGCATTTTGACATGGTTCTTTTAAGATATGTACTTTGGCGTCTGGAGAAGTCCAGGATACACCAAGTGCAAAGGCATTGAGTTCAATCACAGATACTTCATTATCATATGGTATATAGCCAATGATATGTTGATCATGTATCATACCTGCTAAGATACCCATTAAGAAGAATAACTCATAACTACGTAATGCGTAGGTGTTGATAATATGTGATACAAGAGGGGTGCAGTGATTCATAAACTTATGATCAGGATAGTCTGTAGCAGCCTTTAATGTATCTTTGAGTAAGAGTGGACTTGTGGTAATAATCCACTCATGGTTTTGACATGCTTGATGGATGATTTGTTCTGTTGTTTTTGTGTCGGAACAACCTGTATAGGCAGTGGTATTGAGGACACCTTCATAACGGTTATTTAGATAGGTTCTGCCACTTTCCATTACGGCTGTTTGTAAATTATTCAAATCGTTAGATGGATATAAGAAAGCAATCGTGAGTGGGTCGCGTTCAGAATAATATTGTTTACGGAAGTTAAGTAGAGAAAGGATTGATTGTGATTTTGCCTTTGCTTTATATTCAAGACTTACATTACTTTCACTACGATTGAATTCCTTTAAGATACGTTCGATACGATGACGTAGGATAATACGATTCTTATCTAGCAAACTATCAAATGTAAAAATTGATAGATAGATTAAGAAGGAATCTGAGATATTAAAGGATGGTTGATTTGATGTGATATCCTTTGTGACAAGTTCAAAACGATAGAAAGCACCTTGGAAGGTACGAATGAGATCCTGTGGCCATTTAGTTTCTAGGTTTTGTCCTAACATATCTGCAAGAAGTTGGTAACTTCCAGGGATTGTAAAGTATGGCGTATATAAATTGGTGACTTTTTGGAATCTTAGAAATTCTTCATACACCTGCATCTCTTGTGAATCGTTATGGACAGGCATGATACGAGTAATCTCTGCCATGATAGAAGGTGCTTGTAAGTATTTGAGTACAGATACGCGTTTATTTCCTTCTTTGACAAAGAATGCATGCATGTATTCATAAACTTGAATTGGCTCACGGATTCCTTCTTCAATCTGTGCATCATACAATCTAGACCACTTGGTAGCAAACTCTGTATCCTCATCTAGTGTTGGCATCCAACTTTCAGTAAAGGATGTTGCACGTGAGGAAGTGATGGTGCCTACCACAAGGTCTAAAGGAATTTCTAAGATCCCTACATATACTTTTGGTAGATCGCTGAAAATACTGTTGTTTAAAACTGCTAAAGTTTCCTCGTCGGCTTTTCCTTTTTTACGAGCTAATGTGTATTCAGAAAGTGACATAAGTATCATCTCCTAGCGTTACTATTATACTTGAATATGGGGCTATGGTCTAATTGCGAAGTCTTGATATATAATCACAAAGAAGGGAAGTAAACTATGGTTGAATTTGTTAAATATACATCTATATTAGGACATATTACAATTGCAATAGAAGATGATACCCTCATCGGTCTATGGTTTGATGGTCAAAAATATGATAGAGCGAATATACAGGGAGAATTTTTTACTTCGATTTCTACGATGGCTAGAAAAACAATCGAATGGCTCGATGAATATTTTTCGGGTAAAAACCCAGAAATGACTTTGAAGATTTCTCCTAGAGGAACTGTATTCCAACAAGCTGTATGGGAATGTTTATTAGGGATTCCTTATGGTCAAACAAGAACCTATGGTGATATCAAAGAACTGGTTTGCAACAAATTAGGAAAAGCTTCCATGTCAAACCAAGCAGTTGGAACAGCTGTTGGGCATAACCCAATATCAATTATTATTCCCTGTCACCGTGTGATTGGAAAAGATGGTAGTCTACATGGGTATGCAGGTGGTTTAGAGAAAAAGAGTTGGTTATTACAACATGAGAAATGACTAAATCATAATCAGAACGAATTTTAGAAATGGTGTTAGAATAACTACATTCGAGGTGAAAATATGAATCGTAATCAAGAGATTATACGCACAAGTGTATTAGGAATTATTGTGAATTCAATGTTGGCTGGATTTAAGGTTGTGGTTGGATTTTTATCTGGTTCTATCGCAATTATATTGGATGCTTTTTCATCTATTATTACTATTATTAGTACAAAGCTTGCTTCAAAAAAAACCCGATCATAAGTATCCGTATGGATATGGTAGAGTTGAATACTTAAGTGCACTTGTCATATCTTTGATAATTATATATGCGGGTATTACTTCTTTTGTGGAAGCTGTTAAGAGTATATTTAATCCGAGTATTCCAACGTATACAACAGTTGGACTAGTCATTATCTTTGTGGCGGTGCTTGCGAAGTTTTCAATGGGAATGTATGTAAAAAAGACTGGTGAGAGATTAAATTCTGGGTCACTTCTCGCCTCTGGGGAAGATAGCCGTATGGACTCTATAATTTCCGCAAGTACGATTTTGGCCGCATTATTGTTTATCTGGACGAATGTCGATATTAGTTCTTATCTTGCGGTCATTATCTCCATTATGATTATCAAAGCTGGCTATGAGATTGCGGCTTCTACGATATCTTCGATCTTGGGTGAACGTCCAGATAAGGAACTTACGAATCAAATAAAAAAGTTGGTTATGACTTTTCGTGAAGTACATGGTGTATATGATTTGTTTTTGAATAATTATGGACCGAATAAGAATGTGGCATCTTTACATATTGAAGTAGATGATACGATGACTGCTGATGAGATTGATGAATTACAGAGTAGAATCGAAGATAAGATTTATGATGAAACACATGTCTTCGTGACGGCAATTAGTGTGTATGCATACAACACAAAGGATGATGAGGCGAAGCATTTGTATAAAGAGATTCGAAAGATTGTTATGTCCGTAGAGCATGTCATCCAAATGCATGGATTCTTTGTACAGGGAAATGAAATACGTTTTGATATTGTCATTGACTTTAATTGTGATGATCGTGAAGCACTGTATCAACGCATTGTTCAGGATATACAGGAACGTTATCCAGATTACAAATTTACAACGACTTTAGATAGCGACATCAGTGATTGATGTCGTTATTTTTATGCTCAATTTTTAGTGAAAACTCCCTTCTAACGAAAGTGCCCTCTAATTGGGGTG
>NZ_CAUQGG010000024.1:0-14694 GCF_963517755.1 uncultured Solobacterium sp. | reverse complement strand
GGTACCCCAAGATTTCTCATTGCGGTACCCCAACCCCAAGTAATTTTAGAGCGCCGATATTAACACGGATGTAGAATCCTGTTGATGGCGACATCTTTTTTCTTAGACATCGAAAAGAGATGGTATAATCAATCCATGAAAACTTTAATTTGGGACTTTAACGGCACAATTTTAGATGATTTACAATTGTGTCTATCGATTGAAAATGAAATGTTAAAAAAGAGGGGAATGGAAAAGTATCCTGTGTCAAAGCAGGATTATCTCAATACATTCTCGTTTCCAGTCATTAACTATTATTACCATATTGGATATACCTTTGATACAGAAAGCTATGAAGAAGTATCTCTTGAATTCAATCAAGAATATGATCGTCGCTTTGATGAGTGTTCTTTGATGGATGATTTTATTACTACGATAGAAAAGGCAATCCAACTTGGATATCGCAATGTCATTCTCTCCGCTTCTCGTCACGATAAACTTGTAGAGCAGTGCAAGTTACTAGGAATTGACCAATATTTTGATGAAATACTGGGTATTGATAATATGCTTGCGGCCTCAAAAGTTGAGATGGCAAAGATTTGGATGGAAAAGAGTGATGTAGAACCATCTGAATGTAAGTATATTGGTGACACTGTCCATGATAAAGAAGTTGCAGAAGCACTTGGTATCCATGATTGTGTGCTAATCGCAAATGGTCATCAATCCTACGAAGTTCTACGTAAAGTAACAGATAACGTTGTATATACATTAAAAGAGGTAACATTATGAAGTATTGCCCAGTGAGTAAGAAGTGTGGTGGATGTGCATACATCGATGTCCCATATGAAGAACAATTAAAAATGAAACGTGAAGAGATGCGTAAGATATTTCGTACCAAAGCGGTAGAACCGGTTCTTGGTATGAAAGATCCGTATCACTATCGTCATAAAATCTATGCAAGTTTTGCTAGAGATAAAAAGACAAATAGAATCTATGCAGGCATGTATGAAGAAAATAGTCATCGTAAAGTGCCTAGTGAGATGTGCTTGATTCAACATACACTCGCAAATGAGATTCTAACTACAATCTGTAAGTTAGCAGAATCTATGCGTATCGAAACTTATGATGAAGATAGTGGTAGGGGTGCGTTACGTCATGCGTATATTCGTATCTCGAAAGCAACCAATGATGTTTTACTTGATGTTGTGATTGGCTCAAAGGGATTACCAAGTTCAAAGAACTTTGTAAACGCACTTGTTAAGAAATTTCCACAGATTAAAACGATTATTCTGAATTTTAATCGTGCACGTACATCCATGATTCTTGGAAAAGATGAAAGGGTATTATATGGCCCAGGATATATCACTGACCGTATTGGTGGATTAGAGTTCCGCATCTCTTCAAAGTCATTCTATCAAGTTAATCCTGAACAAACGGAAGTCCTCTATCGTACAGCACTATCACTTGCGAAGATTAAAGATACTGATGTTGTATTAGATGCATGTTGTGGTATTGGAACAATCTCTTTACTTGCGGCACAATCCGCAAAGCACGTAATTGGTGTTGAAATTAATCCACAAGCTATACGAGATGCTAAAAACAATGCGAAGCACAACAAATTATTAAATACAGAATTCTATGCAGCAGATGCGGCAGAGTTTATTCAACGTATGGATACAAAACCAAATGTAGTAATTCTAGATCCACCAAGATCTGGAATGACACTACCATTCATGCATAAATTAGCACAACTTTCTCCAGATAGAGTTGTATATATCTCTTGTAATCCATACACACAAGTTACAGATATCGAACCTCTTAAGAAAGCTGGATATCAGATTAAGAAAATAGTGCCTGTGGATTTATTTGGCTTTACACCACATGTAGAGAATATCGTTTTACTGACAAAAGAAGAGAAAGCAAAAGTATATATAAGAAAATGAATAAATTAGTTACAACAGATACAGTTGATACACAATACAAAAATCCAAATAGACTTAATATCCGTATTCGATTACATCAACTTTATTCTGTAAATAAAGAAGGTTTTAATCATTGGATTGTAAAACACTACGACATTAAGAAGGAATCTTCAATTTTAGAACTTGGATGTGGTACAGGTATTACTTGGAAAGAACATAAAAATTTACTTCATGCTTGCAAAGAGGTTTATGTTACAGATTTATTTGAAGGAATGATTGAAGAAGCTAAAACCAATATTGGCGAACATTCAAATATTCATTATGAGGTTGTGAATGCGGAAGAGTTACCGTATGAAGATGAAAGATTTGATATCGTTATTGCAAATATGATGCTGTATCATATTCCTAATCTGGATAAGGCTTTATCAGAAATTAGAAGAGTATTAAAAAAGAATGGAATATTCTACTGTGCTACGTATGGTGAAAATGGTGTGGAATCATTTATCAACAAGATGTTAAACGTCCAAACAGAACGTCAACATACATTTACCTTACAAAATGGCAAAGACATACTTGAGTATTGGTTTTCTAGTGTAGAGAAATTGGAGTATGTAGATAAGTTACTCATTAGCAATCGTTCTGATTTGGTGGAATATATCCAATCATTTAAGGAGATGAATGATTGGCAAAATTATTCGGATGAAGAGTTATATAGACTAATTTCCAATTATGAAAAACAAGGAATTATAGAAATTCCGAAAGAATATGGAATGTTTGTATCTAGAAAGTAAGCAGATGAATTAGGTATCGTTCTTAGCTAGAAGAACATATCAGAAAACATTAGAAGAGAAATATGAAAAATTTTTATTTTATTTCAGGCTTAGGTAGTACAAAAGAATCAATTCAAGACTTTGAAAAAGAGATGAATCATTTTGGTTATGAAGTACAGTTTATTGATATACCAGGACAGTATTCAAACCGAGATGTGAAGATTCAAAGCGAACAACATTTGATAGAGTGGTTATCAAGTGAGATACCTGTTGGATCGAATGTGGTTGCTTTTTCGATGGGTGCTGATATAGCAATTCGTTATCACTCTTACTTGCAAGCAAGAAATCTTATCATTTTAGATGGAGGTATCATCGATTATGATTTGATGAATATAACGCTAGAAGAAGAAATTGCGATGACAACATCGTATATTAAAGAAAATCAGTTAGATATAAATGCGGAAACGATAGCTAAACTAACAAGTTTACTTCGAGAACAATATATTGATATCTTCCATGCTGGTTTGAATACGGAAACGTTATTACTATTATCGGATCATCCTGACTTTGTATATCAATACAAGATGAATAAAATTGAAGCTAACCACGACAGTATGAATCATATCAAAATTCAATTTATAAAAGATACAAGCCATGAAATCTACGTTGAAAAATCAAAAGAAGTAGTCAAAGATATCATGGATTGGCTAGAAAGAATGATGCCTTTATTCTAGTGAAGATAGAATAAAGGTTTTTTGAGTTTGAGCATATTAACAAAGAATTTAAATCAGATGATCTATAATCGTAAGCAGAGAGGTATCTAATTATGAATAAGAAAGTGGAAAATATTATTATTGGTTTTGGTAAGGCTGGTAAAACATTAGCAAATTACTTAGGTAATAAAGGTGAAAAAACAATATTGGTTGAGAAGTCTTCAAATATGTATGGAGGTACATGTATCAATGTTGGCTGTATCCCTTCAAAGTTTTTGGCGACTGCAGCTGATCGTAGAGGCTACAGCCAAGTAAGTAATGAAGAATATTATAAGAATGCAGTTATCAATAAGAAAGCATTGATTGCTA
This sequence comes from uncultured Solobacterium sp., assembly GCF_963517755.1. NCBI lineage: Bacteria > Bacillati > Bacillota > Erysipelotrichia > Erysipelotrichales > Erysipelotrichaceae > Solobacterium > uncultured Solobacterium sp. The sequence continues at coordinate 10,941 of NZ_CAUQGG010000024.1, read as the reverse complement.
AACTCAACAAAGCTAACTATGACAAGGTTGCGATGAATAGTAATGTTGAAGTACTTGATGGACTTGCTTCATTCAAGGATGAACATACAGTAAATATTCAGACAGAAAATGGAGTAGAAGAAGTTTCTGCAGATCGTATCTTTATCAATACAGGTGCTAAACCTTTTATTCCTTCCGTAGAAGACTTAGAAGTAGGTAAGAGAATTCATACAAGTGAAACTTTAATGAATCTAGAAGATTTCCCTAAGACATTAACAATTTTAGGTAGTGGTTTCATTGGACTTGAATTTGCGGCTACATATGCGAAGTTTGGTACAAAGGTTACAGTCATCGATAAAGCAGAAAAACTACTTGCTAGAGAAGATGACGATGTAGCAAACGCTGTATTTGAATCCTATAAGTCATTAGGTGTGGAATTTATCTTTGGTGCAGACACAAAGTGTGTTGAACAAGATGAAAATACAGTCACTTTATCTTATGAAGCAAATGGAGAAGCTGGTAAGATCTCTTCAGATGTATTACTTGTTGCGACAGGTAGAACGCCAAACACAAAAGAACTTTATTTAGAAAATGCAGGTGTTGAAGTTTCAGAACGTGGATTTGTGAATGTGAATGAACACTTACAAACAAATAAACCACATATCTTTGCGATGGGTGATGTAAATGGTGGACCACAGTTTACTTACATTTCTTTAGATGACTATCGTATTGTAAAGAGCTATTTAGATGGTAATGGTGCTTATACAAGAAACGATAGACAGCCAATTGCATTTTCAGCATTCTTACATCCAACATATTCGAGAGTTGGTTTCAGTGAGAAGGAAGCTCGTCAGGCTGGATATAACATCAAGGTGGCCACATTACCGGTTACTGCAATTCCAAAGGCTAAGATTCTTGGCAATCAAACTGGTATTTATAAGGCAATTGTAGATGCAGATACAAATCAGATTTTAGGTACTGTATTATTTGGTGAAGAATCACATGAAGTAATCAATATCGTCGTAACTGCAATGATTGCCAAGCAACCATATACAGCACTCGCTAATCAGATCTTCACACACCCAACAATGGCAGAAGCCTTAAATGATTTGTTTGGTTTAATTAAATAACAGTAGTATCTAGGCTATGTCAGAACAGTTTTTGACAATAGCCTTTTATTTTGGATTGAAGAAATATTGATTACTTAAACTATCAACTCTAAATCAATACTTCTTTTTGTACGTTATTTATTTTATAATAATGCACATAAGGAAGAAATATGAAAACTGACTTGATCAAGAATATTATCAAAGAGAATAATGGAATTATTACAGCAAGGGAAATAAAAAGTCATAATATTGATTCGTGGTATCTTACAGATATGATACGTAAAGGAGAACTTGAGAGAGTATCGCGTGGAATATATTTTGATCCTATGTTTAATAATTTTGATAAACTATTTTTTTTACAAAAACAGTATGGAAAATGTATATATTCTTATCAGACCGCATTGTTATTACATGGGTTGACCGATAGAAATCCATTTATTAATGAAGTGACTGTATATCAAGGATATAATGCTTGGAGGTTTAAAAATAAAGTCAATGTGCATCAGATTAAGAAGGATTGGTATCAAATAGGCTTAACATATGTTGATACAATTATGGGAAATACTGTTACTGTTTATGATATGGAACGTACGATTTGCGATATTGTCCGTGATAGGAAAAAACAAGATCCGGAGATATTTTCAAAAGCATGGAATTTATATTTAAAAAAACAAAATAAAAATATTTGGAGACTTAGGGAATATGCTGAAATTTTCGGTATATCTAATCAGATAGAGGATATACTGGAGATTATTTATAATGAATAAAGATAGTATTGTTAACAAACTTAGAATTAGATCTAGTGAGTTAAATGTCAGTTTTAATGATGTATTAAGTCAGTTTTTTACGATGAATTTCTTAAACTTCTTTCAATGAGTAAGTATAATGAGAATTTTCTGCTAAAAGGAGGTATGTTAGTAGCGTATAAGATTGGGTTACAAAATAGGTCTAGACGTGATATTGATTTTTTGATTAATGGGTTAGATTTTAATATAGAAAATATGAGAAATATCATTTCAGATATTGTTTCAATGCATACAAATGAAGTATGGTACGAATTAATCGGCAATTGGGAGTTAATACGATTAGATGATATATACGGAGGCACACGATTCCATTTAATTGGTCATGTTTCAAATATACGTCTTCCTTTTACGTTAGATATTGCTACTGGTGACCCAATATATCCAACTCTTAAAAAAGAAAAATATAGAACTTTACTAGGAGATTTTATTTACCTTTATTTCTATTCTCTAGAGTCAGTTGTTGCAGAAAAATTACAAACGATTCTAGCAAGAGCAGAGATAACACAAGAATGAAGGATTTCTATGATATTTATATTATTTTTAATAATAATGGCCTAGAATTGGAGTCTTTGAAATTAGCGATACGATATACATTTAGCTATCGGCATACAAATATTTCAAAAAAGAATGCATTAGATATAACAAAATTAATTTGCGAAACTCCTGTATTTGAAGAATGATGGATAAGATTTCAAAACAAAAATACTTACGTTATGAATATCACATTTGATAGTATATGCGATTGTTTAAAAGAATTAATTTGTAATACATTTTGAAATAAAATAGAATGAAGAAAATCTTTCTTCATTCATGCATGTATACATATCTTTATTTTGAAAGATATACTGAATATTGATAGAATGACAATAGTAGGGGGGTAGATAGCATATGTTTTATATATCAGTCATATTACTAGCTGCTCTAATAGCGGTTCAGATAGCAAAGAAGTCCGGGATTCCTTCTTTGATGTTGTTCTTGTCTCTAGGTATCATAAGTAGTCTTATTGGGTATAAGTTTGATGATTATCAGTTTGCAGAAAACTTCTCCAAAATAGCACTATTAATCATCATCTTCTATGGTGGCTTTGGTACAAACTGGAAAGCTGGAAGAACTGTTGTAATTGAGTCGTTGATTCTATCCACATTGGGAGTCATCTTTACGTCATTACTGACGGGAACGTTGATTCACTTTATTCTTCATTTTGGCTGGATAGAGAGTTTCTTAATAGGCTCTATCATTGGTTCTACGGACTATGCGTCCGTATCAAATATTCTTTCTTCGAAGAATTTGAATTTAAAATACAATACAGCATCTCTTTTAGAACTTGAAAGTGGATCAAACGACCCAATGGCGTTTACACTGACTTGTATCTTCTTAGCTTTAATTAAAGGTGAACAGATTTCTATTGGCACAATGTTATTCTTTCAGATATTCTGGGGTATTCTAATTGGAGTAATCGTTGCCTATGTTGTTCGTAAATTCATGGAGTATACTGACCTTCAAAAAAGTGGATTTATTACCGTCTTTATCATTGCGGTTGTATTATTAGCTTTCTCAATTAGTGAACTTTTGAATGGTAATGGATATCTAACCGTTTATATTTTTGGTTTGATTTTAGGAAATCAAGTATTTATTGCAAAGAAAGAAGTGACGTTCTTCTTCGATGGTGTATCTAACATTATGAATATCCTGTTATTCTTTATCTTAGGATTACTAGCTACACCTGCACATATCTTAGCAAACTTATTCTTTGCGATTGTCATTGCAGTTGTACTTATCTTTATTGTTAGACCTCTCGTAGTATTTGGTTTGATGTTACCATTTGATTTGAAATTAAATCAAAAGTGGCTAGTATCTTGGGGAGGACTTCGTGGCGCAGCTGCGATTGCATTTGCAATTATGGTGGTAAATCAATATAAATCAAGTTCTGTGGATATCTTCCATATTGTCTTTGGGGTCTGTTTAATATCATCACTCATACAAGGTTCTTCTATGAAGTGGATAACAGAGAAACTACACATGATTGATCCTCGTAATGAAGTGTTAAGAACATTTAATTACTATGTAGGAAAAGGAAATATTACATTTGTAAAGTCAGTGGTTGATGAAGGTGGCATACTCGCACATAGACAGATTAAAGATATTTCTTTAGATAAGCACTTAATCATTGCAAAGGTAATTCGAGATGAGAAACCATTAGTTCCTAATGGAAGTCTTGTATTACAACCAAATGATATTATTGTTTGGAGTGGAGAAGAGTACTTTGATCCAAATGGACAAGATCTCATAGAATTTACAGTGACAGAACATCATGCATGGAATCATAAATATATTCGTGATTTAAATCTACCAGACAATAAGTTGATTATCTCAATTAATCGAAATGATGAAATTATACCGGCAACAGGTAATACGCTAATTCAAACGGAAGATCGTGTATTGTTATTTAAAGGAAAGAATACAAAATAGAAAATGACTTGTATTTATCTTTAAAAAGGGGATGTACAATTCATTTCTAATATGTACTGAATTAACATATCTAAATGTACTGATGAATGTATATATGCGATACTCGTTATATGGAGACCAATTATGAAATTTAAATTAGAAAATGTAGATTCTGAAAAAGCTAAAGAAATAGTAAATTTAATCCGTTCATATAATCGAATTAATAGAGAACCGTCAAAGAGTGAATCCCTTAACATTTATATAGAAGATGATTGTGGTAATTTAATTGCTGGAATGGTAGCTGAGACTTTTGGGTATTGGCTTGAGATTGAATATTTGTATGTAAGAGATGATGTTAGAAGACAAGGTCTAGGTTCAAGAATTCTGAAAATGGCAGAACTTGAATCATTAAATAGAGGGTGTAAGTATTCTTTTGTTAATACATTTCATTTTCAAGCACCAGAATTTTATGAAAAGCATGGTTATAAAGAGGTGTTTGCATTAAAAGAATATCCATATACAGGTAAGCGATACTACTATACAAAAGAGTTGTAATTTGATAAGTTGATCAGAAATTGGAACCATGTACTGTAAGTACTAGGTATAATCATAAAAACAAAATGAAAAGATCTACTATTACCAGTAGATCGCTATTAAAATAAATCATTATTAACTTACTAACTACTATATGTTAAAAACGATATATTAGTTAGAACTTATTCTACTAACTTGATTGTTCAGAAATACAACTTATAATCTTGAACGTATTATTCCAATTACAAGCAAGTGTAGGGGATAGAATAGGTAGAAAAACCATTTGTTGAAATCGGATTTGTTACCTAGCTTTCCATTATACAAATAGGTGATTGGAATGATAAGTATCACACCAATCTGCCAAACTTGAGAATACCATGAAAGACCTTGTTGCATGCATACATATGCAGAATAACCTAGACTTAGGAAAGAAATGCATGCATGACTCAATGCTTGTAAATCTTTATTTTCTTTATTTATATAGAAAGATAAAGTAAATAATGGTCCGAAGATAAACCAATCTGTGAAGGTTGCTATATATAAAATGCTGATTGTGATAGGTATTGAAAGAATTCCTAAGCACTTATGGTGTTCTACAACTTCTAGAAGTAAGAAAGAACAAGCTAATGTAAATAACATATTCCCAGTTGGAAACCATATACTGCCGCTCATGTAGTAGGCGTAGGGAATTTGTGAAATAACCGCAAAAATGATAAGTCGCAAGAAATACTTTTTACGATCTAAAGTATGTATAAAACCTTGTGCTAATGCAAAACACATTGCTGGTGCTGCAATACGACCGATTAGTTTTAGAATAATATAGCTAATGGCATCTGGTGCAAATAATACAGATGCCATATGGTCAAGAATCATTGATAGTACTGCTAAATATTTGATCTTATGAATGTTCATTTTGTGTTTTTCTTCTGATATACATTGTGAACAAAATACTTACAAAAGATGTACCCAAGATGAGTGACCATGCAAGAGCATTGAATGAATCACTTGTCTTAACACTTTCTCCACGTTTATTTGGAGTGACTGTAGTATCTGTAGGGTTGGCAGGATCTTCTACAGCAGGTGTAACTAGTTTGGTATTTGTGATAGTTGTTGTTAAACCATCTGCAGAAACGACAGTCGTTGATTGATAGCCTTCAGGGATATTCACTTCTACAACGGACCATGTATAACTATCATCAAGCTGTTGCCAAGTGTATGTCCAAGCATTGGCATCATTTAGTTCTACTGGTGCACCATAAGGAGTACCATCTTGCAATAATTGAACTTCAACAGAAGATTCAGAACCATTTTCCCATAGTTTATTGACAGTGTGATTTACAAAGTGGATTGTTGTATTATTAAACTTAAATCTTAGAAAATTACCATCATCTGTAGTAAAAGTTCCATTAGGATTTTGAATTAGTCTTTGTCCTATTTCGTCGTATAGTTCTCCATCAACTTCATAGTATTGGATTTTTTTACGTCCACCAAATGGATCAGGAATATAATATACATTAATGTTGTATACTTTTGAGTCGAATTTCATATTCGGTACATTTGTTTGAACTTCTTCTAAAGTAAATGTTACATATGATTGTGCTGGATTTAGTTGGTGATTATTCAAGTAGGTATCGACCTCGTCTTTCAGAAAGAATTCACCATAAAAATATGTAGGGTTGCCATCACTGTCCAAGTTGGCAGGGGTGTTATTTTTGATTGTTGGACCGATAAGATTGCCTTCTGGATCTTTTAAAGCAAATTCGAATTTACCTTTATATTCCTCTCCAGCAGGTTGACCGTCTACATCTTTGTCGATTGGGTTAGTAGGCATGTAACTAGCAGATACGTTTGTGAGTGCTAGTAGGCTGATTGATATAATAGATATAATTACTGCTATAACTTTTCTTATGTTCATATTTTGTCTTACCTTTCCCTTATTTGAAACGGTGATAATATAGCATATCAATTTTAAGGTGTATATATACAAAATTAGAAAAAACGTAAAAATAAGTTAAAAATGTAATATCATGAAAATTACTGGGGATTTTTGTGAAACACAATTATAATCGTTTATCTAAAAGTATGTATCAGATACTTTATGTAATTTTAACTATTGCAAATTAACTTTCTGTAAATAGAAAAAATATTTTCAAGAATAAACAATTTACTAAATATAAAAAACCACTAAAAAGTATTATATTTTACAAATGATACATGATAATATATATTTGATTTAAAGCATTTTTTGTTGTGCTTTGATGAATTGGAGGGAGAAAAGACTATGAGCAATACTGATATTTCTACAAATATCAATAAAACGAAAAAGCGTACAAACGCAAAGAAGCTATCGTTTAAACTCATGTCGGCCATGTTAGGCTGTACAATGTTTTTAAGTCCGATTAAGGTTTCTGCTCAAGGAATTCAAACAAGATCGATGGATAACCAGGTTAACTATACGTTAGCTGGTGAAACAGATGGTGTTTTGGATTATGCGAGAACAGATTTTACAAAAGAAGATAGTGATGGAATACACCTAACAGTAACAAAATGGGCAAAACTTCCAGGAAGTTGGGGTGGCACAGGAAATGGTCCATATAATGGAAGATTTTTGCTAAACTTCTTTGAGTCTGATTTCTATGAACAAATTGACTCAATTACTGTAAATGGTAAACAATTTGAAAAAGAAGCAAATGGCGCATTGTGGAAAGTTGAAATTAGTAATGCAACATTTCAATCAGGATTAATTGGTGTAATTACCAATACTGATGTAATGATTAAACTTAAAAACGGTGCAACTCTAGATAGCCTAGGAATGGCTTCAAAGAGAATTGACTTTACAACTGTATGGGTTAGATCTGATGGTAAAGCGGATAAGGCTGGTTTTAGTAATGGATTTATTTTAAAGAATAATCCTAATGTTCCAGAACTTCCTTCAAACCCTTCAAGTGGGAATGCAAACTACTTAGGGAAAGGAGTAAATGGACTTGGTTCCGATGGAACGCAGTCTAAAGACGGTAATTTCTCTGGTGGTAATACAGGTAAAGTGGTATCTTATGATGCACAAACAAAGACGATTAAGTCTACTGTATCTTTTAAACCTGATCAAAACTTCTTACAGGCCAATTCTGGATGGGTTCTTTATATTAATGAAGTAATCCCACAGGAATTATTACAGTATATTGATACAGATAATGTAACACTTGGTGTATCTACTCCAACTGGAACAATCACAGCTTCTAATCCTATCAAACTTGTAGTTGACCCTAATGGAAATGGTGTTATCTCTACAAAGGATACACCAGAACTAAGTATTGTAGGTGGTGACTGGAATAAGGTTACACAAGTAAGAAATAAACTAGACTCTCAAGTGTTTTATGGTGTCTTAGGTCAAAGAAGATCTTACACAATCGAATACAAGTTAAAGAGTAATGTAACAAATCAACAGTTTGCGGAAGCATTAAATAACTATATTAATACAAATGGCCAACAATTAAATTTTGAATCTTGGTTAACTGCTGACTTCGTTGATTCTTCATCTGCTTTCCCTAACATCAGAAAACCGGATGGTGGTAAACCAAATAAGATTGTTCAAAATACATATACAAATGCATTCTTACAAGTACTTGATACAGATAAAGATGGTTTATTTGATTTTACTGAAGATGAAATTGGTACAGATAAGTTTAATGTAGATACTGATGGTGATGGCGTACCAGATGGACAGGAATATCTAACAGATCATACTGATCCAAAAGATGCAAAATCTTATCTTGTAGTAAAACCTAACGTAACTACAACAAATATCGAAGCGAACAGTCCACAAACAATCGTAGGTACAGTTCCTAAGACAATTTATCCAAATCCTGCAAATACTAGTACAAATTTAACAGCTACTAATACAGATGCTGGTAACGTAATTGTAAAAGCATATAAGTATGTTGCAGATAATACAGACTACACAACACAACCAGTTAAGGCACAGACAACTATTCCTTACTCTGATTTAACAGCTGGAAATTTCACGGTAAATATACCAGCCGGAACATTCAGTGATGGGGATAAGGTTATCCTTGTGGCATATTCTCCAGATGGAAATAATCCAATGGTATCTGATACAAAGGTAAACGTTGGTGCAATTAAAGTTACATTTGATACAAATGGTGGTAAGTGGTCAGATGGAACAGATGCAGATAAGGTGGTAAATGCGGTGGGTGGTACAGCTACCCAACCAGAAGAGCCAACAAGAGATGGTTATCAATTCTTAGGTTGGGCTTCTACTGCAAGTGCGACAGCTGCAGAGACAAATATCTTAACAAACATTACAAACGCGAAAGAAGTATTCGCAGTATGGAAGGATGTTACAGCACCTGTAATTGCAACGATTGGTGATCAAACTATTGTAGAAGGAAATCCTATTAATGAGATTACAGTTACAACAGATGATCCAAACGCAACAATTACAGTAAGTAACCTACCAAATGGTGTAACTTACAATCCAGCAACAAAGAAGATTACAGGAACACCTTCAATTACTGACTGGACACCAACAGAGGAAACTCGTGAAATTACAGTTACTGTGACAGCGACAGACGATGAGGGTAATACATCCACAAAGACGTTCAAGATTACAGTACAACGTGATACAGACCACGATGGTACTCCAGATGTTACAGATACAGATGATGATGGAGATGGATATCCAGATACAGAAGAAGCAGCTAGAGGAACAGATCCAAAGGATCCAACATCTAAGCCAACAACTTCAATCACACCAATCTCTAATCAAACAGTTGTAGAGGGCAATCCAATTAGTTCAGTAACAGTTACAGTTGATAATCCAAATACAACAGTAACAGTAAGTAACTTACCAAATGGTGTAACTTACAACCCAGCTACTAAGACTATCAGTGGAACACCTTCAATCACAGACTGGACACCAACAGAAGAAACTCGTGAGATTACAGTTACTGTAACGGCGACAGATACTGCTGGTAATCCAACAACAAGTACATTCAAGATCACTGTACAACGTGATACAGACCACGATGGAAATCCTGATATTACTGACTTAGATGATGATGGCGATGGAATTGCTGATACAGTTGAGCAGGCTGCAGGTTCAAATCCGAAGGATCCAAACTCTAGACCAGCAGCAATTATTTCACCTGTTGATCCTACAACAGTAGACAATCAGATTCAGACAGTAATTGATGAAAATCCAATTACACCAATTCTGATTGGGCCAGGAAATATCGATTCAACAGTATCTGTAGATACTTCAAAACTTCCAAATGGAGTTACATATAATCCTGAAACATTAACAATCAGTGGAACACCTGATGTAACAAACTGGGGACCAACAGAAGAAACACGTAGATTTGAAATTCCTGTTGTAGTAACAAATCCAGATGGTTCTAAGGTTACAAAGATTGCTGAAATTACTGTACAACGTGATACAGACCACGATGGTACTCCAGATGTTACAGATACAGATGATGATGGAGATGGATATCCAGATACAGAAGAAGCAGCTAGAGGAACAGATCCAAAGGATCCAACATCTAAGCCAACAACTTCAATCACACCAATCTCTAATCAAACAGTTGTAGAGGGCAATCCAATTAGTTCAGTAACAGTTACAGTTGATAATCCAAATACAACAGTAACAGTAAGTAACTTACCAAATGGTGTAACTTACAACCCAGCTACTAAGACTATCAGCGGAACACCTTCCATTACTGACTGGACACCAACAGAAGAAACTCGTGAGATTACAGTTACTGTAACAGCGACAGACACTGCTGGTAATCCAACGACAAGTACATTCAAGATCACAGTACAACGTGATACAGATCATGATGGTACTCCAGACGTTACAGATACGGATGATGATGGAGATGGATATCCAGATACAGAAGAAGCAGCTAGAGGAACAGACCCAAAGGATCCAACATCTAAGCCAACGACTTCAATCACACCAATCTCTAATCAAACAGTTGTAGAAGGTAACCCAATTAGTTCAGTAACAGTTACAGTTGATAATCCAAATACAACAGTAACAGTAA
>NZ_CAUQGG010000023.1:0-15001 GCF_963517755.1 uncultured Solobacterium sp. | reverse complement strand
TAGTAACCCCTTTTCCATAGAACTATAGTATCACCAAAATCACAAAAGAAATAATAGGAAACTCATCTTCTTAACAAAAAACTCATATAATTAATTATTGCGCACTTCATTAAATCATTTTTCACTATTATGCAGTGTGCATATTTTCAATTATATAAAATAGTGTTTTTTAATATCATAGGGTATTATTTATCATTTCAATTATATAAAATGGCACTTTATATAATTTAAACATCATTTTTCGCTTTTACTATATAAAAAAGAAGATTTTATATACACATCAAAGTTTTAATCTCTTTGATTATTAATTATTAAATTATATGCTTTTTGTTAGTATCAGCCCATCGTCCTTAACAATGATAGGATTTTTTTCTACCAAAGGATTATCATCTGTAACGATTGTATACTCACAGGTCTCATCACCATTCGAACATGTCTTTGACCGTATTAAATATAGTTGTAATGCTTGTATCATCTGATGATCCATATTACAAAAATGTGGCAAGATTTCCATCATCCCATGTTTCTCACAATAGTCTTTAATTGGACATCCTCTTAGTACGAAGTGAATGCCACCATCCATATCATGTTGTACTTCCATACCCCATGTATTATGCCAATCATTGTGAAGATGTGGCTCTAGTTTTTTCTGATATTTATCTAAAGAGCGAATAATAAGATTTCGTATAAACTTTCTTTCCAGCAAAAACTTACCTGGAATTTTACGAAGAGTATTCAAACCATCTTTCATGACATCATGAATTACAGTATCAATCTCTTCCGTTGTTAAGTTTCTTCCAACCACATCATAGAGAGCGATAATCCACGCTACTTCGTAGAGATTATGACTCATTGAATTTGCTTCACCGCCAATATCTGGCGCTTCTTCTAAGATTTGATTATATCGTTCTTCTACCTTTTGCCAATAAGGTCCTACCTCATCTACACCATATCTTTTTGCAAGTAAATTTTGACATGCAGATTTCATTCTCTTTTGATACTTTCTTGTAATTGTTGCCTTTTCTTTCTGACTTAGCATTCTTATCACTATTCCTTTCGGTTATACTTACAGTCAAAAACACACATAATAACTTCATTATTAGCTCAAAATTTAATCTAACTTCAGTTTTAGATTAGCACAGTTCACTATAACTAACAATGTAATTCACAATATTCAAATTCTTTGTACATGGTCATAATAAAAACGACTTTAAAAGTCGTTTTTTCTTTTAGTGGAGCTGAGGAGAGTCGAACTCCTGTCCAAGAATAGTCCCACATTTGCGCATCTACAGTTTATCTCACTGTAAAGTAAGACAATAACCACGACAGTGAGCGAACAAGTTATTGAATTTACCTGTAAATTGTCGGGTTCCCCCTACAGGCATTGGGTTCACCGTATCCATTTATTTACGCAATCAATACAGAATGGCTAAAGCATTGATCGGGTTGCTGCAACGCATCTAGCGTTCTTAGGCAGCAAAAGCGAAACTATTTGTTCTATTTGCGTTTAAATTTATTTAGTGATTAGGTCACCACTCCACTGCCGCACAAATCAAACATAAACCTGTCGAAACCATGACAGCCCCATTCGCTATTTGTAACGCAATTGGAATATATCACGCTACAAGATTCATTGCAAGTACCTTGCTAAAAATGAAACTATAGGTTTAAAAATAAAATCCCAAAAAAGGGATTTTATTTTTAATTAATGTAATTTTAATGCTTTCTCCATTGCACGTTTTGCATCACGTAATTTCTCTGTTTCACGTTTGTCATACAGATCTTTACCCTTTGCTAATGCAATTTCAAGTTTGGCTCTTCCATCCTTCAAGTACATACGTACAGGAATTAGAGTATAACCTTTTAACTTTACTTTTTGATGTAAACGGAAAATCTCTAACTTATGTAATAATAGCTTCCGATCACGTGTTTCATCAACGTTAAAGATATTTCCATACTTATATGGAGAGATATGCATTCCTTTAATCCAAGCTTCTCCACGATAAATGGAGATATAAGAATCCTGGAATTGAATCTTTCCTTGTCTAACAGATTTAATTTCAGTTCCTGTCAAAACAATACCACACTCAAACTTCTCTTCAAGAAAGTAGTCATGTGAAGCTCGTCTATTCAGAGCGACTGTTTTTTCATGCGTCTTTTCTACCATGCGTCATCTTCCTTCCGGTTGATTTTCCCTTAAAGAATGGTTTCTTATCACCTTGTTTTGTGCGCGTTGGTTTAGATCCATCAAATTTTCCACGTTTATCAGATGAGAAAGATTTTCTATCCTTTTTATCGTTAAATTTCTTGTCTCCAAACTTCTTATCGCCAATTTTTTTATCAGAGAACTTTCTATCGGAAAATTTCTTATCACCAAATTTTCTATCTTCTCGTGGCTTGCGCGTTGGATTAGAACCTCGATCATTAGAGAAACGAGTACGTCCAGATGCAAATCTAGTAGGCTTCTTTGCAATCGTAAAGTCTACAGTACCTGCTTCTTTATTCGCATCCACAACCGTTACCTTAATAGGCATACCAATACGATATGTCTTCTTACGTCTTTGACCCACAAGTTCAAAACGATCTTTATTAAATTCGTAATAGTCATCGTCTAAGTCCGCAACGCGAATCATACCTTCTACAGTATTCTCTAGTTTTACATACATACCAAAACTTGTAATACTTGAAATAATACCAGAATAAGTTTTGCCAATTCTTTCATGCATGTATTCAGCAATCTTCATATCTTCACATGCATATTCAGCGTCTTGACTATTTCTTTCGCGGATGCTTGCATGTTCAGCTTGTGACTTACATTTCTCTAAATCATTTGCACGTTGTTCTAAGTTATCGTTTGCTTGGAAACAGTACTTACGTAACATACGATGTACGATTAAATCTGGATAACGACGAATCGGAGAAGTGAAGTGTAGATATTCATCTTCTGCTAGACCAAAGTGTCCAACACATGAAGCGTCATATCTTGCCTTCTGCATACATCTTAATAACATAGTACTTAGTACTGGATATTCTGGAAGATCATGTACCGATGCTAAGTATCTTTGCAATTCATTTGGATAAATCGCTGTTTTACCTAGTATCAACTTATGTCCCATACCCTCTGAGATACGAACAAATTCCTTCATCTTCTTTGCGGTTGGGGACTCATGTATACGATAGATAGATGGAACATCTAACCACTTCATATAGTTGGCTACAGATACATTTGCCGCAATCATACAGTCTTCAATCATTCTTTCCGCATGACCACTCATACGTGCATGTACATCAATTGGACGACCCTTCTCATCCACCTCTACGACTGTCTCTGTTCCATCAAAGTCAATCGCACCCTTAGCTGTACGATTTGCACGAATTGCATCAGCACAATCTCTTAAATCAAAGAAGAGATTGCCTAAATGCTTATACTCTTCCTGTAGCTTTTCATCACCATCAAGAATCTTATTTACATTTGCGTATGTCATACGTTCTGTAGAACGAATCATACTTGGATAAATAGAATATTCCTCAATCTTGCCACTATGATTAACATTCATCTGACATGTGATTGTTAATCTTTCTACATATGGATTCAAGGAACAAATACCATTACTCAATTCATGTGGCAACATTGGTACAACTCTGTCTGTTACGTATGTAGAACATCCACGTGCAAGTGCTTCTTTATCTAAAGCACTATCTTCTGTTACATAATGTGATACATCCGCAATAGAAACCTTTAATACCCACCCATTTTCAACAGGGGTCACACTAACCGCATCATCAAAGTCTTTTGAGTCATCACCATCAATCGTAATGATTGTTTCACCAGTTAAATCAACACGATCTTTCTTATCAATTTTCTGAATTTCCTGGGGAATTGTTTTAACCTCTTCCATAACAGCTTCAGGGAATTGTGGATCAATATCATGGTCAAGCAAAATCGCTAGAATATCTACTCCTGGATCATCCTTATAACCAATGACACGTTCAACATATACAACAATCGCTGTTCCATACTTCTGTATACGACAAAGAACCTTCATCCCCTCAACAGGAAGAAAATCTTGGTCATATTTTACTGTGATTAATTTATCCTGTAGTTTTTCATCATCAGGAATAAACTTTAATCTCTTTCCACGCGGCAAGAACGTACCAATGATAAAATCCTTTGCACGTGTAATTACGCGTAATACTTCGCCATAGGTTTCCCAAGGCTTGCAGCGGACAAGAACAGTATCCCCATCTAATGCAGTATTTTGATCAGTAGGATCAATCTTAATTGAATCCCTATCTTCACGGTCCACAAAGCCAAGGCCAGATCGATTGATAGAAATCCTACCAGTCATAACACCAGCCTGCTTCTGTGTTAAATATTGGTTATCATCTGCTCTAAATAATAATAATTCACGTTCTAATTCAGATAATGCTTGGCTTACTTTCACGAAATCTGATGAGGAAGTCATCCCAAGTGCACTTAAAATATCGTCCACTCTACGATTCTTCTTTGGATGATTTTCAATATATTCTAATATTCTCTCTTTTAAATTTTCCATAATTCTTCCTTCTGTTACAGTTCATCTTTAACTGTATTTATTCTGTATCTTTGTAATAAGCAATATCTGATAATATGCAATGTTTCTTCGTAAGAAAAAACCGGTTTTCACCGGTCACTTAATCACTCTTATCGCGATAACTAAAGCAAAAAATGCAATTCCAAGTACCAACGTTAGATTAGAAATGACCTTTTCAGATCCTCTTTCTTTAGTGTTGGCAAATAGATTTAATCCGCCATTTCCAGTGAATGCACTAGAAATACCGTCAGATTTTCCACCCTGTAATAGTGATAAAACAATCAGCAAAGCCGATACAACCATTAATATAGCGTTAAGCATCTAAAAAGCTCCTTTCGCTTGCCACAGTATTATAACATCGGTTTATATTGATGTCCAATATCACTTTATTCCTTCTTTGAATTCTCGTCTTCTAGCTTTGACTCTTCTTGATGAACATCCTGTTCTTCCTTAGCAGGCTGCTCTTCTACTACCGGTTCCTCATTCTTGACACCTTCTGTTTTTGTAGGTTGTGCTTCTGTAGCTACAGTTCTTACTTCTTGTCTCTTTATATAGATAATACCAAGAGTAATTATACCAGCTAGATATAAAATATATCCTAAACCAAAGCGTCCCTGGCGCATCATATAAATTGGATTCCAAAGTATAAAGGTAATGAGTGTCGCAAGAATTGACTTTCCTAATACTTTTGCATCCTTTGATAGTACCCCACGAATAACAACTACTCCAAGTGCTACGGTTGCTAGCGCAAAGAATGGTTTTCTACCAAATGCAGTAACCACAATAGGACCATTACTCATAAAACGTAAGAATGGTGAAACAATTAATGCAATACTCGCAATCGTTACAATCTTATCCAAATTATAAGCTGTCTGTAATGCAGCAATAATATTACCCTTTAAACATGGTGTCGTATCAAATTCATCCTTTTTGATAAATCTAAAATATAGGTAAGCAAGTAAGAGTACCAAACTAATATCTGCTACAATACGAATCACATTCACAGTTCCAAGTAATGAAGAATATCCAGATCTAGGAATAGAAAAATCAACGATACCAAATGTTAACCATGAATAAAGATTCTCTACAACACCTGCACCAAAATCCAGAGCAGACTCTGTCATTTGTAGATTTTCAATCTGTTTTGTGAGATTTCCAATCAAACTAAATAACCATAATAAGTTAACAACTCTTAATGGGATAAACACTTTTTCATTCTTCTTTAATGTAAATACTATTTCAATTACTGATGAAATTAAAAATAATACTGCCACACTATCTAGTGCATATAAATTTAATTTGCCAAAACTAGGTAACATCGCAACCTTAAAGAATGTTGTTAGGATGATGACTAGTTGGCTACATAATAATGCAAGAAACACTTTATTGATTAGAGTTTTCTCTTTTGTTAAGTTCTGAATCAAGTTTTTCATATATTCCCCTTTTATAGTATTAAAACCACTGCAAAGTATGAGATAATGCCCTCATCTTTATAGTGGTTTTATTATACATCATTGCCGTTAGCAAGAAAATTAATACATTCTAAATTCTTTATACTAGTTCCTAAAAAACATGCATGCATAATCAGAACTGTGGAAAGAAGATTCGTAATAATCGTATAAAATCTGGCGAATCACTCTTACCATCCTTGATACTGATTGCCAATTGTACAC
This sequence comes from uncultured Solobacterium sp., assembly GCF_963517755.1. Classification (NCBI taxonomy): domain Bacteria; kingdom Bacillati; phylum Bacillota; class Erysipelotrichia; order Erysipelotrichales; family Erysipelotrichaceae; genus Solobacterium; species uncultured Solobacterium sp. The sequence continues at coordinate 8,754 of NZ_CAUQGG010000023.1, read as the reverse complement.
TGTCTGTAATAATACCATCAACATTGGAAACCATAAATCGTATGATAGACCCAAAGGAATTTGCAGTCCATACATCTACCTTCTTACCTGCATCATGTAAGTTATCGATTCTCTTTGTGGTTGCCAGTTCTTCTTCTAAACCTATCGCATCGACTTCCATCGATTCAAGTTGACCATAAGCGATATAGCAAAGATACTCCGTCTCAACATCAGGATACATCTTTTCAACTTGTGTAATGAGATTTGCATTCAGGCTGATAATACGTACTTGATTCACCATGTTTCTTTCTACGAGCATTTGATAGACATCATTTGCCATCTGCATACCTGCACTCTTTCCCTTTAATTCAATATAGAGTTTAATTTCATCTTTTGCAGTATTTAGTATCTCTTCTAATGTTGCGATTCTCACCTGGTGACCATCAGGGGCTATAATTCTGAGTTTTTTTATCTCCTCTAGCGTGAGTTCCTGTATTGTACGCGGATCATCACATAAGCGTTTCAGCGTATTATCATGAAAGATGACATAATGACCATCTGCAGTTCTTTGAACATCAATTTCCGATGCAGTAGCACCAGCCTCTATTGCAGCACGAATTGACTCTACTGTGTTTTCTGTCGATAAATCTCCACCTCCACGGTGTGCAATCACATCAGTCGTATATTCTTTAGGAAATAAATCATCAAATATCATCGCACCACCATACCCAAGTATGAGTGATGCCAAAAGACTTATCGATATAACAAAGCGGAAACTTTTTTGGAATAGAACTGGTGTTGTAAACTTTTCTTCTTGATATCCTGCAAGTGTGCATTCGTCATAGACACGAGTGATACACATTGCTTGTGCCTGAATAAATATCATTGTAAATAAGAAGATAAAAATAAGACCCAGAATCACTACCATAATAATCAGATAGTGATACCAGAATTTCGCTTGCATAATCCAATGTGATACATAGTACGGTATAACAATAATACTCACCACTCCTACTACGAGTATCAATAAGAACATCCCAAAGAATTTTAAATACGATAAAATAACATTCTTCCAGTTCTTAAAAAATAGACTTCTTGATTCATGCATGGATGTTGCTAGTGAATAGTTATCAAATAATACTCCATGGAATGTAAATACATGTATAATACCGATAAAGTCTAAAATGAACACAAGCATTACATATGCAAGCATATACAAATGGTTTGTGCGTATGACAGAATAAATAAACTGTGGTACCGAATGCTTTGTTAAACGTAAGCCTATCATTGCGGTATTAAGCGGGATAATAACCGCAAAATACATTCCAATCAAACATCCCCGAAAATTAATGAACTTTCGAGATACACGAATCGCAGTAGAGATAATTTCCCTCATCTTTTTCTTTTGATCATATAGAATATTTCGACTTAGTAAAATCAGGATGATAATATCAAATGCCATATATATCGTGAATAAGATTGTAATCGCAATTAATACAGCCCAACCATACCAACTACGCAATAGTGAAGGTAATTCACCACTACTAACAGAGTAAATCCCTGTCAAGTTCATAATGGATCCAAGAATTCCCTCCGCAAAAGAAAACATGATAAACAAAATAATTTTTGCAGGAATTTGATAATATAAAATTTCCGGTAAACCATGCCAATAATAGCGAAATGAGAATGCTTTATCTTGTCCTGGTAAGTTCTTGGTTGTTTTCATACCTATTATTTAACCACATAATTACACTATTGGCACATGGATTCTCTATCATAAAAAGGAAGTATCCGTAGATACTTCCTAATTTAAATCATTTAGTTCTTTATTGTTCACAAGCTAAATCAAATAGAACATTTGCGTAAATTGCGCAAGCAAGAATCATCGTTTCAATTTCAAAGCCTTCATCCGCTTCATGTTCAGCACCAACCCAAGACGCATATTCACGTGTTGGGAAGATTGGTCCAAATGCTGCAAAGTTCTCAAAACTACGAGCATATGTGCCACCACCAATACGTAGAGGAGGTGTATAAGTATCTCCACTAAATGCACGATAGTGCTTCAAGCATGTCTGAATGAGTTCACTGTTAGGATCATTTAATAACCACTTAGAATCATCTACTAACTCTGTATCAATATGCAATACTTCCTTGATGATATCTGCGCTTCTCTTTAGAAGATCACTACCTTCGCACTCATTTGGATAACGATAGTCTAATGCAAAGTATACCTGACCATTCTCAATATTTGCCTTACCCATATTGAAAGTTAAAGGTCCCATGTATGCACCATCATAAGCAACCTTCAATCCAACACCATATGGATCCTTAAATAACTTCACAGCGTTTAAGCTGAATTCATCGTTATAACAGCTACCAACAAATTCAAACATCTTTACAGCCGCATTTATACCCATATAAGGACGAGATGCGTGGAATGGCTTACCATCAATATGGTAATGTGATCCAGCTTCATCCTCGTGACATTCACCAGTTAGTTCATTTGCAAGCAAGAACTTCTCAAAGTAATCCTTTTCAAGCGGCTTATCAACGATAACATCTGCCTTACTGATAACTACATTAAATGCAGTACCAGACTTCATATACTTGATACAGGAATCAACCTTTCCCTGTGCAGAAAAATCTAAGATACCCTTTTCTGCATAGATACATGGGAAGTCCGCATCTGGTACGATACCCATAATTGGATTCTTACGTACTTTCTTGTAATAAAGAATTCCTGCAGATGTGTTCTCTTCATCTGTACCCAATATCATTTGAATATTATGTTTTAACTTATAGCCCTTGTCTTTTAATATCTTCATTGCATAATATGCCGCAATTGCAGGACCCTTATCATCACAAGTACCTCTACCCATGATATAGCCATCTTTGATTTCTCCACCAAGTGGATCAAATGTCCAGCCATCACCAATAGGCACAACATCCAAGTGTCCAAGTACACCAACAGATTCTTCTAAATCACCGTACTGAATCACTCCAGCATGACCATCTACATTCTCTACTTTAAAACCATCACGTTTACCAATCTCTAGTGCTTTGTCTAAGCACTTTGCAATGTTTGGTCCAAAAGGTGCTTCTTTTGTCGCAGCTGCATCATCACGTACGGATTCAATCTTTACAAGTTGTCGTAAATCTTCAATCATATTATCTTGATACGCACGTGCTTCATCAATAAATTTCATCATTGAAATCCTCCTACTCTAATAGTATCATTCAATTCATTTTTTAAGGGAAGCTATCCGATAAATTATTTGTATTTTTTTGGGATTCAACACGAATTATTTGGCCTGTCTTGACAAGTACTTGCATGTAAGATTACTATTTTCTATATTTTTAGGAGGTCTACAACATGAAACAACAGCGAATGAATCTTCTCTTACGTATATTATTTATCATTTTAATCATTGCGATATCTGGTGCTGCAGTTCTTCAAATCTTCGCACCAGAATATATGGGTAGCCATGCGGCATATGGTATCTCAACAGGATGGCAAAGAGAAATTGGTTTTTGGAATATAGCAGTCCTTGTAATATTAATTACTACATACCGTCATTACAATTGGATTTATTTACAATCCATCCTACTCGCTTTGATTCTTGGCGGTATTGGTATTGGTACAAATCATTTCATTCATTATTTACAAATGCATGAAACCGTTAATCTAGTAGGAGCAATCGAAAATTATCTACTCGTGATTGGTTGGATCATTGGATGGAGTATTGAAAAGAATAAACAACACAAGTAATATATAAAGATACTTGGGGACCTTCAAAAACAAAAAACCTCTCATGTTATTTTCTTTTTGCTATGAAAGAAATGAACTTGAGAGGAGGCCATAAATGGCTATTGATTATATTATCATATTTACTATGAATTTATGCCAATAGTAAATTCATAGTCTATACAAAATCTATATTTATGAAAAAAGTTCACATTGAAGTGAACTTTTTCAAATCATTCTTATTTTGAAGAAAGAGCCTTAACGTTGTAGAAAGCCTGTCTTCCACGGTATTCAGCAACTGATCCTAATTCTTCTTCGATTCTCATCAACTGGTTGTACTTAGCGATACGGTCTGTACGGCTCATAGAACCTGTCTTAATCTGGCCGGCGTTTGTAGCAACTACTAAGTCAGAGATTGTTGAATCTTCAGATTCGCCTGAACGGTGAGATACAACTGCTGTGTACTTAGCTTCCTTAGCCATTTCGATAGAATCTAATGTTTCTGTTAATGTACCAATCTGGTTAACCTTGATTAATACAGCGTTAGCTGCCTTTAATTCAATACCCTTCTTGATATATGTTGTATTTGTAACAAAGAGGTCATCACCAACAAGCTGAACCTTTTCGCCTAAACGCTCTGTTAACTTAACCCAACCATCCCAGTCGTTTTCAGCTAAGCCGTCTTCGATTGAGATTAATGGATACTTCTCTACCCATGAAGCTAACATATCAATCATCTGTTCAGATGTCTTGTCACCTTCACCAGAACGTGTTAATTCATAAACACCCTTTTCAGCGTTGTAGAATTCAGAAGCAGCTAAGTCCATTGCGAAGCAGATATCTTCACCTAACTTGTAGCCAGCCTTCTCAACAGCTTCAACCATTAAAGCCAATGGACCTTCGTTACCTAATGTCTCTAATGGACCATTGTTTCCAGGTACGCATGATGGAGCATATCCACCTTCATCACCTACAGCTGTGTTGTACTTGTAGGACTTTAATACCTTCTTTAATACATGGAATACTTCAGAACCCATACGAACTGCTTCGTGTACGCTCTTAGCACCTACTGGCATAATCATGTATTCTTGGCAGTCTGCAGAAGAATCGGCATGCTTACCACCGTTTAATACGTTCATCATTGGAACTGGTAATACCTTAGCATTTGCACCACCAATATACTTGTATAATGGTAAGCCACAAGCATCAGCAGCAGCACGAGCAGCAGCTAATGAAACAGCTAATGTAGCGTTTGCACCAAGGTTGCTCTTGAATGGTGTTCCATCAAGATCAAGCATTGTCTTATCAATTAAGTTTTGGTCGAATACATTTAAACCGATAACTTTTGGAGCAATCTTTTCGTTAACATTAGCAACAGCCTTTAATGTACCTGTTCCAAGGTAACGATTCTTGTCTCCATCACGAAGCTCTAAAGCTTCACGTTCACCTGTAGAAGCACCTGATGGAACGATAGCACGTCCCCAAGCACCTGACTCAGTTGTAATTTCACATTCTACTGTTGGATTTCCACGGGAGTCTAAGACTTCACGTGCATGCACTTCAGCAATTGGATCAATAAAATTAGGCATCTAAATTTTCCTCCTATGATAACCTAAAACATATTCTCTCAGCTAAGCTGAGTAAGAACCTATTTTGTAGCGTCAATAATTTCCTTGAAGGATTCAACCTTTAAGGATGCACCACCGATTAACGCACCATCGATGTCTTCACAAGCCATATATTCCTTGATGTTTGTTGGCTTAACAGATCCGCCGTATTGGATACGAACTGCTTGAGCAGTTGCTTCATCATATAAGCCCTTCACTGTTTCACGAACTAGCTTGCAGCAAGCTTCAGCTGTATTTACATCAGCACTCTTACCTGTTCCAATAGCCCAGATTGGTTCGTAAGCAATAACCATCTTGGATACTTCTTCAGCTGTTAAACCAGCTAAAGAACCAGCTAACTGAGACTTAACAACTTCCTCAGTCTTACCAGCATCGTATTCAGCTTCTGTTTCACCTACACATAAGATAGGTGTGATGTTGTCAGCGAATAATCTCTTGCACTTAGCAGCACAAGCAGCATCTGTTTCGTTGTAATATGTACGTCTTTCGGAGTGACCGATAATGCAGTATGTAATACCGATTTCCTTTAACATTGGTACAGATACTTCACCTGTATAAGCGCCAGAATCCTTTTCATGGCAGTTTTCAGCAGCGATCAATAAGTTCTTAGCAGCCTTAACGCAAACGTCTAAGTCTACGTAAGGAGCACCGATACCATAATCAGCAGCTTCTGTACCTGTTAATACTTCTTCGATACCCTTCATGAACTCAGCAGCTTCTGAAGGTGTCTTGTTCATTTTCCAGTTACCGAAAATTACTGGTTTTCTTGTCATGTTTCTTTTCCTTACTTCTCAGGAATAATAGCGATTCCTGGGAGTTCCTTTCCTTCCATATATTCTAGAGATGCTCCACCACCTGTAGAGATGTGGCTGAACTTCTCTGCAAAACCTAAGTTCTTAGCAGCAGAAGCAGAGTCACCACCACCGATGATTGTAGTAGCACCTTCAAGGTTAGCTAATGTTTCGCAGATAGCGATTGTACCCTTAGCAAATCTTTCATCTTCGAATACACCCATTGGTCCATTCCAGAATACTGTCTTAGCACCAACTAATTCATCCTGGAACTTCTTAACAGATTCAGGACCGATATCTAAGCCCATGAAGCCATCTGGAATTTCTCCAGCTGGTACTGTCTTGATTTCTGTTGGATTAGAGAAGTCATTTGCTACAACTGTATCTACAGGTAAGAATAACTTGCCTTCACCCTTGTTCATGAATTCATTAGCCAATTCCATCTTATCTGCTTCTAATAGAGATGTACCAATCTTGCCACCCTTAGCAGCTGAGAATGTATAAGCCATTCCTCCACCGATTAATACCTTATCTGCAATCTTCAATAAGTTTTCGATAACGCCGATCTTATCAGAAACCTTCGCACCACCTAAAATAGCAACGAATGGTCTTTGTGGATCATTAACTGCCTTACCTAAAACATTAACTTCCTTTTCAACTAAGAAACCTAAAGCTGACGGAATGTGTGTTGGAATACCAACTGTTGATGCATGAGCTCTGTGTACAGAACCAAATGCATCTTCTACGAATAAATCGCCTAATGAAGCCCAGTATTTACCTAACTCTTCATCATTCTTTGTTTCGCCCTTCTCATAACGAGTGTTCTGCATCAATACGATGGAACCCTCTTCCTGAGCAGCAACTGCTTCTTCAAGTTCAGCACCACGAGTAGCGTTTACAAACTTAACAGGTGCACTCTGTAGGGAAGCTAAGCAATCCGCAACGATAGACATGTCGTTCTTTGCATAGTCCTCTTCAGTCTTAATCTTACCTAAGTGGCTCAAAAGTAAAACTTTTGCTCCATGTTCTGTAAGATAATTAATTGTTGGCAATGCTGCGCGAACACGATTATCATCTGTGATTACATTTCCCTTGTGTGGAACGTTGAAGTCAACACGAACAATGACGTGTTTTCCTTTAACATCTAAGTCTTTTACAGTAACTTTAGACATTTGAATTATCCTCCTATGTACTTCAGAAATTATAACACTTGCGAGCCAAACTTGAAAATGAAGAAACACAAATAATGAGTGTTTTCAGACATTTTTTGAAGATTTTCTAAAAGAAAGCGTTTCCAAAATTCTTATAGAATTTATTTTGTGTAAAAAATAACAAATGGTCTAATCAATCTTTCTGACTAGACCACTTTTTTCTTCTGAAATATCTTACCAACTACCATCCCAACACTCATTAAAACAATATAAATTCCAGGATAAATCATACAATCCCACTGTCCAGCCATGTGGAAATAAATAACAGGAATAAATAGGAACGCCACAAGCCAAAGAATCAGCCAATCAAACCCACGTAGCCTCCCATAAATCCATCCGCCAAGGAGCGAAAGAACAGGATTTACAATCAAGAGCAGAAACATCGCTGATCCTGTATCTATTAACAGAAATGGAAACACAATATACCAAGTTGCTATTAAAGCAATCGCAATGCATCTACCCTTTGTCATAGATATTACCCCCTGTCTATTATGTTCTTCGAATATACTCCTTTAAATCCTCAAAACTTCCATGCAATTCATGTTCCATGTCAATCCCATCCGGATTGATCAAACAGTCTGTAATATAAAAGATATCCATACCTAATTGCTTTACAACGCCATCTTCACCAATATCATTACCAACCATCAAGCATTCACTAGCCTCTAAGCCTAAAGTATCTAGTATCTCTTGGTAATATAAAAGATTAGGTTTGCATGCATGACTATTTTCATAAGTAGTAACTAACTCAAAATCACTTGGCAATAGCCCTGCCCAATGAATTCTTTCCTCTGTCGCAATTCTAGGAAACAAAGGATTCGTTGCAAGCACAACTCTATATCCCTGCTGTTTAGCATATTGAATCATTTCTTTAGCAAGCGGTTGAAAACCGCAAGCACTCTGTACCTTAGGAAAATCTTCACGATAGAAATCATCAAATTTCACACGGTCATTCTTTGTTCGTTCATCACCATACACTTCAGAAAAACACTTCCAAAATACATCTTCATTTGTAAGTACCCCGTCATTCTTTATGACTGCACTAGTACCCTTCCAAATCGTCTGAATTAGCTCATCTGGCTTATACCCAAACTGAGACATTCTCTTAGCCATTAGTCCAAAATACGTCTTTACAAATATATCCTGATCCATCGGTAGTAATGTACCATCTAGATCAAATAGTATTGCTTTCTTCATATAGATATCTCCACCTCTTCTTACGCAATGTTAAAACCCATCGTATAAATATTTAAAAAAACTTATCACTTTCAATGATACAATGTTCTTAAATCATATTCTATATTTGTTAATAGGAGAGTTACTTTATGAAGATAATTGTTTCATATCCTCAATTATTTTTGAAAGTTCCTCTTTTGATTTTATTGTTGGTGAAGGTTCCC
>NZ_CAUQGG010000022.1:0-15078 GCF_963517755.1 uncultured Solobacterium sp. | reverse complement strand
GTGCACCTGTACTACCACCATTCAAGTATGTCGCAGATGTTTCTATTAAGGTTGCAGAAGCGGTTGCTAAAACTGCACAACAACAAGGTCTTGCACGTGCGAAAGAAACAGATATGGCTAAGGCTGTACGCGATTTAAAGTGGTATCCAGAGTATCGTTAAGCAAAAAATAAACCTCCTCTCAATGCATGTTTTCATGCTTTGAAAGAAGGTTTTTATTTTACTGCTCTATGTTTCTAATATATCTTTTTAACATCGTTAACATCTTTTCATCAAGCGAAAGTATGAATACTTCCCCTTTGTTTAGATATAACGCTACTTTATGGCTACCATCAGAGTAATCTCTGCCTTTTTCGTTATTTGCATTCAACTTGATAGATTGAACATCTTTTACATTGCATCTAGCAAGTGCCTTGCGTGCTTCTTTGTGGAAGATTGCATCGATGGTTAATTCATCGTTGACTAAGATATATTCGTATTCTTCATATAGACGTAATCGTAAATATACATAGAAGAATAGCAGTGTGATAGCAGATCCAATCCAATAGAGTGGTTTTGTAAATCCAGCTATTAAAAATAGTATACATGCAAGCAGGTCTGCTACTACATATAAAACATATTTTATTTCCGGTCTATTTCTTTTTACCGCTAATTCATAGTATGCATCATTCATACGCTATATTACCTAATTACCTGTTCTGTTTCTTTATCAAAGAGATGTGCCTTATTCATATCTAATGCAAACTTCGCAACATCACCTTTTGTTAATGCTGTATTTGGATTTACTCTAGCAATCATCTGCTTTCCTTCAACATCGAAATATAAGAAGATTTCTGCACCGAGTAATTCGTATACTTTAATTTCCGCTTCAATCGTGTTGTCGTAATCATCCAACTGATATAGTTTGGAATCATATACATTTTCTGGACGAATACCTAATACGATTGTCTTACCAACATAACCCTTTTGACGTAGCAATTCTCCTCTTTGTGCAGGTAAGCGAAGATTCTTCTTTCCAACCCGTAATTGAATCGTATCTCCTTCTTCAACCACAACTGCATCTAAGAAGTTCATCTGTGGAGAGCCGATGAAACTTGCGACGAATAGATTATTTGGTTTTTCATATAGATTCTTTGGTGAATCAACTTGTTGCACAACACCATCTTTCATAACGACGATACGTGTTCCTAATGTCATCGCTTCAGTCTGGTCATGTGTAACATAGATAATTGTAGCACCTAATCTTTCGTGTAGTTTTGCGATTTCGATACGCATCTGTACGCGTAACTTCGCATCCAAGTTAGAAAGAGGTTCATCCATCAGGAATACTTTTGGATTTCTAACGATGGCTCTGCCCATCGCAACACGCTGTCTTTGTCCACCAGATAAAGCCTTTGGCTTACGATCTAACAATTTTTCTAGGTCAAGGATTTTAGCTGCTTCCATAACAAGACGCTTAATCTCTTCTTTAGGAACCTTATGTAATTTTAGACCAAATGCCATATTCTCATAAACTGTCATGTGTGGATATAATGCGTAGCTCTGGAAGACCATCGCAATATCTCTATCCTTTGGCTCAACATCATTGACAACTTTTCCATCGATTTCTAGTGTTCCGGATGTGATTTCTTCTAGGCCAGCAACCATACGTAATGTTGTTGACTTACCACAACCAGATGGTCCAACAAAGATAACAAACTCTTTATCCTGAATTTCTAGATTAAAGTCTTTGACCGCATGGACTCCATTGTCATATACCTTATTAATATTTTTCAATGATAGACTTGCCATTCTTATTTCTCACTTTCTTGCCAACGTGCATCTAAATCCACTTCAAACATACGTTTCCACGGCATCTGTACATTCATAATTTTAATTTCTGATGCGATTGATGATAGATATTGTTTTGTGAATTCTTGTAATTGTTCATTTACCATCTGACTTACAACACCATCTTTTTCTTTCACATCAAAGTAATTCATGCCTGCAGGTAAGTTATTCTTTACCTGTGTTCTCACCTTTGCACAATATCCGGCATCTTCAAGATATCTTTGTACAATGAAATCCATTTGATTTTGTGACTGTCCATAGTATAGGGAGTTTACTGCTTCCGCGATCGCAGTACCGATTGTATTTGCGGAAGTATTCCACCCTGCATATCCATTCACTTTTAGAAGTAGTCCATTGTTATTGAGCAATTGAATCAGTGATAAATCTGCACCGTTTGCGTATGCATTATCTGCGATAGAAACGACTTTCCCTTCCGCAAGTCTCATCTTAATGAAACGTAGGAATTCTGCTAGATTTCGATCAATCGAATAACTCGTATGAATAGAAGGTTGATACTCTGCTTCTTCCATATTCTCAGATGGTGCGTTGATTGCCAAAATAATATCTGCTTGTTCAAAGCTGAATGTCTGTTGACAACCTGCTGATAGAATATGATAGGAAACTGTAGAATCTAATGGAAAGCCTTCGTATAGAGGAATAATCTGTTTAGACTTTTCACATGCGTATTTTACATATACTTTTGGGCATTCCCCTTTGATTGTATTTAACATGCGTGCAAATAATGTAAGTTCTACTTCATCTGCACCTGGGTAAATTAACACTCTATCAATAAGACCCAATTCCTGTATCTTTTCACGGATTACTTTTTGATCCATTGCAGGATATCCGTATGTAGTGGAATCATCTTGTGGTATTACTAGGCTATCTAAATAGCCTTCACGCAATAGATCAATGACATACATATTCATCTGACGATTAATTTCTCTACGTGAGATAAAATCTTCGATGTATTCTTCTGGAATTTCTTTTGTCAGTTCACTGATACGTTGCCCTTGTGAAATCCCAACCTGATGCATGTTTACTGCCTCACCCAAATCGTGAATCTGTTTACCATAGTATTCATAATAATCAGGTTCTTCATCTGAACTAGAATAACTAGGACAACGCATAATACATTGGAATGCAAAGATTTTTAAACTTGGATTCTCTTTCTTCAGTTCTTTGATTGTATCTAGTTTTTTCTTTAGACCTTCTTCATCTTGATGATGAATACGTGATGGAATTAGTCCTCCATACAACAACATATCCATGGAGATGATCAAACCATAGGCATCCTTGCATTCTTTACACAGGAAATCTTTGATGATGTTATAATCTGCACCATCTTTTTTAAAACCTAATGTCTGAGGTTCAATAATTTGTATTTCTTCATTTTCAAATAAGCGCTTTGGGAACTTATAGTTACATGGTCTTTCATCCATGGGTAATAAAACAATCTTCTTCATAACATCATCCCTTTACAGCGCCACTTACTGCTTCGATATAGTTCTTTTGACATACGATAAATACGATGAGTACTGGAATAATAGAGATGATTGTACCTGCTGCGACATATCCAAATTTGTAACTAAAGGAACCATTTAGATATTGTAATGCGGTTGCGAGTGGATATTTATTTGGATCTTGTAAGACGATGATTGGCCATAAGAATGCATTCCAGTAACCAATAAAGTCAAAGATTACAATTGTGGAGATACTTGGCATAATACCTGGTAACATAATCTTCCACCAAATTCTAAATTCACTTGCGCCATCAATTCTAGCAGCTTCAATCAGTTCCCTTGGAACTCCAAGATACGCTTGACGCATCAAGATAATACTAAATGTCTTTACTGAGCTTGGTAAGATAACACCTAGTAGTGTATTTAATAGTTTTAGTTTTGTGATTGTTAAGTAATTGATAATCATTCCCGCAGCTGCCGGAATAATCATTGTAGAAACTAGGATACCAAAGATAATCTTCTTTCCTTTAAAGTTCATCGTTGCGAGCGGATAAGCACACATGGATGAAAGTAAAACATCCAAGAAGATACCACCCAATGTAATAATTACAGTATTATGTACATACTTTCCAAGGTTCATATATTGGATAACACCAATATAGTTTGAGAAAGTAAAATCTTCTAACTTGAAATGTAAATCATAAATATTTGCGCCTGTACGTAAGGAAGATAGTAGTAGCCAAATAAACGGACCAGCACATAAGATAGCGATTGCGATTAAACAGATATAAGAAAATATCAAATTCACGATATCTTTCTGACGTAATTTCTTTTTATTCATTATTTGACATACCTCCTTTCTTACCATATACAAACACAGCAATACTTAACGTACTTGTGATAATTGCCTGTAAAGCACCGATTGCGGCAGCGTATCCAAATTGGAAGTCACCGAAGGCCTTTACGTAGGAATAGTAGTTGATAACCATCGTTGCGTTATTTGGTCCACCCTTGGTCAATACGAATACAACATCGAATACACCAATTGCGGAAATAACAGAATTTAAAGTACATAACCAGATATATGGTTTCAATAATGGAATTTTGACTTTTACAATTGTTTCTAAATTTGTAGCGCCATCAATCTTAGCAGCCTCGATCAGTTCCTGAGGAATACCTTGTAGGCCTGCTAGATACATCATCATGTAGTATCCTAACCCTTGCCATAATGTAATAAACATCAAGCACGGCATTGCCGCATACTTGTCACTTAAAAAGCCAAATGGTTGTGTAATCCAGCCTAAATCCATCAATAAGGTATTGATAATTCCATGTGAGTCGAAGATAAATCCCCAGATGATAGATACCGCTACCATGGAAGTGACGACTGGAATGTAGAAGAGTGTACGGAATAAACTAATTCCTGGTATTTTTCGATTTACAAATAATGCGATTAGAATCGATAAAATCTGGATGATTGGTACAATGACAACAAATACAATTGAGTTCTTTACCGCAATCAAAAACTCTCTATCTTGAAAGGCATTAATAAAGTTTTGGAAACCCACAAACTTTGTTTCTCCTAAAACGGAGTAGTTATAGAACATTAATATCAAACTTCCAATGATAGGTATGATTGTAAAGACTGTAATGATAATCAAAGCTGGTGTCATGAAGGCATACGCCGTTCTTGTTTCTCTTCTTTTTCTTCGAGATACCATTTTATTTGTGAGACTCATGCATATCCTCCTTGTGTATAAATATGTTTCCCCGAGCTAGATTGTGCTCGGGGAAACATCAATCGTTACTTCGCTTCGCTGAGAATCTTGTTTACATCTTCTTCTGCTTGTTTGAGTGACGCACGGATATCTTCACCGTTGATAATGCTTGCTTCGTAAGCCTTGTTAACGGCTGTAGCGATAGCATCTTGGCTAGCGATACCTAATGAGAAGTCCTGAGAAGTTAAGCTTGCCTTTGCGGACATTGCGCTTGCTTCGCCTTCTAAAGTAGATGTATTAGATGTGAAGAATGGATCTTCAGAAGCCTTTTTTGTAGATGGGAAAATAGATACAAGTTTGCAGAAAGCTAGCTGGTTATCATCGTTTGTAACATAGTTAGCAAACTTGATAGCTGCTTCATGATTCTTACTTGCTGTAGGAACAACTAAGTTCATTAATGGGTTTCTGCTTAAACCGTTAGAACCTGTTAATGGTGTAGATACATTGATGAGTTTGTATACATCTGGTGCTTCATCCTTGATTCTGCCTAAAGATGAACCTGATGAACTTACGATTGCTAACTTACTGGATTCAAATAACTTCAAAGCTTCATCCCATGAACCCCAGTTTGTCTTAGGAAGTACGCCCTTGTCTGTCAATGCTTTGTATTGTTCAAGTAATGCGACTGTCTGGTCTGTATTGAAAGCTGCCTTCTTACCATCCTTAGATAAGATGTCGATATTTTCAGATACTAACATGTTAAAGAATCCATCTGGTAAGAATAGGTATGCGCCTGTCTTATTGTAGAAGTCTTCTGCTTCTTTCAATGCTTCTGCGTATGTGTGAGGTTCTGTAATACCAGCCTTTGCCATTAGTTCCTTGTTACTGAACATGATATCTGGTGAAGCATACCATGGGAATGCATACACAGAATCACCAATCTTAGCTGAATCCCATAAGCCTTCATTATAAATTGCCTTTTGTTCTGCTGTAGCTTCCTTATTTAAATCCACAAGTGCGCCCTTACCAGCTAATGTTAATGCGAATTGTGTATTGAGGTTTACTACATCTGGTGCTGTTCCACCTGCAACTGCAGCTACTAATTTTGATTGCATATCTGCGTAAGGAATATCTGTCCAGTTAACCTCTACATCTGGGTTTTCCTTCTCATAGTTTGCAATCATTGTTTTAAAATAATCTTCGAAATTTGCCTTTAGATCGATTGTCCAGAATTCGATCTTTGTCTTGTCTGTGCCTGCCTCTGATGCTTTCTTGCCACAGCCTACTAAACTACTTACAGCTAACGTGGCCGCAAATACTGCACTTAATAATTTTTTCTTCATGTCTTTCCTCCTGTGAATTATTTAAGTGGTTGTGATGCCTCACAGTTTTGATGTTGAGACGATATGTGACCATAGATTATAATTCAGTCTTTCTATCGAGCTATCATCAAAATAGTGAAAATCTAAATGTTCCTCTTCTAGTTCGTCTATTTTTGTAACCTCTCCTTTCTGATATGCCAGTAATTGCTCACGTACATCGATAACTCTCTGCTTTAACCCACCCAAACGCACAGCTTGTACCTCAAATCCTTGATTGTGATTTTCTAGATACCATTGATGTTTGAATGCATTGTAGAAAGTTTCGATACGTTTGACTAACTCTGGAAGTATTTGATTAACAATCTTATGCAAAGCTTGTAAATCGTTCTGTTTGTATGCATGATAGATTTCATTCCCTAAGTTTAGTTTTATTTCCAATACTTCTATCAGTGCCTTTACCGTATCGAAGTAGTAAGATAAATCACTTGTTGTATTCGATACGTTAGAAATCTTTGGTAGAACAGATTGAATTTCATCAACCATTTCTGATTTTGCGATGGAGTCGAATGTACCTTGCAGCAAATCGTTATATAAGAAATATTTACTTGCATTGTTATGTGTAAAGCCATCCTTTGTGCATGGATTCACTTCATCAATTGATAGGAATGTATCAAGAGATATTCCTGTTAACACTTCAAAGCACTTCTCACTCATGTGATTGCCATAAATTTCATTTGCATTTACAAATAGTGCTGGCAAGATTGCGAAGAGTGATGTCTCTGCACCATCATCGCCCCATGCCGCAAAGGTAATTGCATCAATATGATTTTCAATACATGCTTGAATTGCAGCTTTACATGCATGAATGCTGTAGCGATTATGCGGAATAAATCCCGTCCACTTCCAAGCGCCTCCTACAAATGAGATGTTATGTGATAGCTTTTTATGTAGTTTTAGATTATCCGCATAATGTTGTTTATCTGTTGAGTAATAATCCCAATAAGCTAAATTTACATCTTCTGGAACTTTGATTTTTTGAATTTGTTCCTGACTTAGATTGTAGTAACTACCGTTTGCCGCAAGGCGGAAGAACATATCGCTCCACATCTGTAGTTCAAAATTGTATTTACTAGCAATCTCTCTTACCGTTTGTAAGTGTTGATTCATAATTTCCAAACGGTTTTGATAACCATGTTCACTTAGGTATTTGCCTAGGCCTAACATGAATGCTTCATCCATTCCAATGTTCACTTTTCGTGAATGGAATGCTTTGTCTAATGTTCTAAATAGATTTTCTAGGTATGTATATGTGCGAGTTGATCCAACAAGTAAGATATCATCGACATCAATCATCTTCTGATATTCTTCATATCGAACAATTTGATTCAGATGTGCTAATGTCTGCACGTATGGTCGCAAATCGATTCCGTACTGTTGTGCATATGTATCTAACTCTTGAATATCTTTTACTGTATACGCTCCTCTTTGATAGCCAATATATGGTTCACCATCAATCTTTAACGTATCCTCCATGTACAGACCTAGAAATGTGTATCCCATAAAGGATAGATATCGAATAAATTTCTTCAATGTTGATATTTTCGGTACTGCATTTCTAGAACAGTCCACCATTACACCAAGATCTTTTACTACACTTGTTGCTGTTTCATCATACTTTGTCGTTGTTAGTGAAAGTAGTGCACGATTTCTTTGTGAGATGGATGAATAAACAATTTCAATTTCATCATCACTAAAATGAATTTGATAACCATTGACTGTATCCTGTTTAAAAATGATCTTTTTTTGATTGAGATATGGCTTTAACCAATGATTTTCCTCTAAGAGGGATTGTAGATTTGTTTTATCTAGCATGTCTTCCATAATTTCATTATAATTATGATATGTTGAAAGCGCTTTCTATTGTTTCGAGTTTTATGAAAGTACTTTCTAAATAGACTCTCATAAAAATTTTTCGTGTAATATAGTGTTATGAATTTATTGTCTAAACTTACATTTTTACCACCATGTAGTCTGGTAAATCATCATTATCAATTTAAGTGGTCTGCCTCTGGTTTTCAGTTTGCGTTTTCTGGCAAAACGATTGAACTTCAAATCACTAGTCATCATACATTGTACGGCCCTGTTATATTAGCAGTATTTGTGGATGATGAGGTTTATCATAAGATTGACTTAATCGAAGGTAGCCATGCATATACAATTCCATTTTCAAAGAAAGAAATCATGCATGTGAAAATCATCCAGATTACTGAATTACAGTATGGATTCTTTCAATTAGAAGATATACAAGTGGATGGAGAAATATCTAAGTGGGATAAAACTCATGAATCAATTCTCTGGATTGGTGATTCTTTATCTGCAGGTTACGGCTTAGAATCTGATACTACACCAATTGTATTCAACACACACTTTGAAGATTGTACGCATGCATATCCTTATCTAGTTTCACATGCATTAAATACGACTCCAATTATTATCGCATATAGCGGTAACGGTATTCTTTCTCGTTGGATTCCCGAAACAGAAGAAAAGGTTAATGATGAAGATATTCTACCAAGTATTTTCCCTTATGATTTGGAAGAAAATCCTTCTTGGGTCATCATCAACCTCGGAACCAATGACGCCTCCTATACAAGAGGTATCCATGAGCGTGAACAACGTTTCCAAAAGTTATATATCGACTTTATTCAAACGTTAAAAACAAAATTTCCTAACGCAAAGTTCCTACTATGTTATGGTCTTATGGAAGAAACATTACTTTCTTCCGTTCAAAAAGTTGCTGAAGAAACTTCTAGCTTATTTTTAAGATTTGAAACTGCAACTGAAAAAGATGGCTTCTGTTTTGCAAGCCATCCAAATAAAGCATCTCAGTTAAACGCAGCAAATACTCTCATCCATTTCATTCGTACACATAACGAGGAAACCCTATGATTCGAAACATCCGATTAAATACAAAAACAAAACAAATCATTCAAAGTGTTTATCCTACAATGTCCTCTTTACAGCAGAGTATTGCGGATTATTTCCTGGAAAATACCGAGCTTTTAGATTTCTCTTCAAAGCGTATTAGTAAGATCCTTTACGTCTCTGAACCTACTCTATCCAGATTTGCACAGAAGTGTAATTTTAAAGGCTATCGTGAATTCATTTATGAATACAGCAATGACCTTCAAAACTGTGAATTTGATTCATCAGATGAAAACCAGCATATTAAAGAGAATATCCAGAGCCAGTACTTTGATTCTCTTAAAAATAAATGTATTGAGATTGCCGAGCAAGATTTTGACCACTTACAGGAAATTTTTGATCAATCCGAGAAGATATATGTTTATGGAGAAGGATTTGCGTCAACGATTGCCAATACATTCCAATATCGTTTAATCAATCTTGGCTATGATATTTCTATCATCCCAAACGTAGATTTCTTACAATTACGCTCGCAACTCATTCAACATAATGACTTGTTTATTTATATCTCCATGCAGGATGAACCCACAATCGATTCGGTATCCTTCACGCATCTACTCACGCACGAACCCTACGCGATTTACATTGGACAGGCAAATACCAAGTTAGATAAGAAGCCTACCTTCACGGAGTTCTACCAAATTCCCAATACGAAGGATACCGTATGTAGTCCACTCATTCCATTTATTGTCTTTATTGATTTACTGGCAAATTATATACAATTTAAATCTAAAAAATAAAAATCGGCACCATACCGATTTTTACTTTTTAGATACCGTCTTCTGTTTCAACTTCTTTGTGTTGAACAAGTTCAAAACGCATAACTTGTGTCTTACCTGTCTCAATTGTCTGGGCAGCTAAGGAATCAATATCATTTGCAAAGCTTCTTGTTAGGTTAGCTTCAACAATCATGCCTAAGTTTGAACCAGATAATACGACAATCTTGTATTGTTCCTGAAGCTTCATCGCAAGTTCAACAGAAACCTTAAAAGGTGAACCACCAACTAAGTCTGTAAATACAAGAATTCCATCTGTGCAATCCTTCAAGGAAGCGAAAGCTGCTTCTAATTTTTTTTCGAGATCATCTGTAGAATCTTCTTGAACGAAGTCTACCGCATGATAATGTTCTGGTTTACCACCAATGAGTTCTACTGAGCTTGTTAGTCCACTGGCAAAATGTCCGTGTCCTGTAACAACAATACCAATCATATTATTCCTCCTTATTTAGAATATGGATATAAGATTACACCCTTTACAACACGGTTAACCTCGCCCGTTGGACATGGATTATCCGGTGTGAAGTGATTACGAATTGACGCAAATAATGCCATCAATTGTGCAACGATAATAAAGTCTAAACCTACAAAGACATTATCCTTCGCTGGTGTATCAAAACAATAATAATAGTTCGCAAGAGATTTTGCTAGTTCACATGGCGTATTGCATACAACCATAATGCGATTTTCTTTGCGTTGACCTGACATTTCTTTCAATAAGTCAAGTTCATATTGTCTTTGATATTCACCATCAGAGAGATATAGAACTGTTAATGTTGTGTTATCGATGATGGACTTAGGACCATGGCGGAAACCTAATGGTGTATCATACATCGTTACAATCTTACCAGCATTTAATTCCAACATCTTTAGTGCAGATTCCTGGGCAATACCCTTCAATGTATTTGTGCCTAAGTATACGATTCTACCGAAGTCAAACGCACCGTCGAATTCCTTGATAGTAGGCCAATCTTCTTCAACAAGTTGTTTTGCGGCGCCAATCACATCGTTTACAGCAGCGACTGTTTCATCAAAGTGATCTAGGTTAAAGCAGAGTACTGTTGCAAGATACATATTTGTAAAGCTTGATGTCATCGCAAAACTCTTATCCAATGTTTCAGGTGTTAAATTAATTGCGAGGCAACGATCACCTTCTGTATTTGCACGTTTGCTTAAAGCACCGTCTTTATTACATGTAATGAATAAATGATATAGATTGTCATTCACTGCTTCTACAGATTGAATTGCGCCAATCGATTCAGGGGAATCACCTGAACGACCATAGCTGATTAATAAAGTTGGCTTATGTGCAGATACATAATTCTCTGGTGTAGCTGTTAAGTCTGTTGTAGCATAACTCTTTACCTTGTAGTTTAACTTGCGATTTAAATAGGAATATAATGCGTTTCCAACAAACTCACTGGTGCCAGCACCTGTCAAAATTACATCATAGTCTTCCTGATGAATAACTTTATTGATAAATGACTGAATCTCTTCTGCACGTGAGCGTACTTGTTCGATTGTCTTCTCCCAAGTTGAAGGTTGTTGATGGATTTCTGTGGCTGTAAATGTTGCCTTTAATGATTCTAATTCTTCATTTGTATAATTAAATATGGACATTGTTTTCCTCCTTTTGTGCCTGTCTTATCTGATTTGTATTATAACAATCAGAAATTACGATTAGAATAAATTAACTGAAAGATGTCAAATCATTATCGAAAAGTATAAGTGTCAAAAGAGATAAATAAAATCAATAGTGCTATGATAAACGTAGAAAGTAATTCATGAGGGAATAAAAATATGTTTATTAAAAGTAATCGTGTATGGATAGCCGGTGACTTTATCCCAGCTGTCATTGAAATTTCTGAAGGTAAGATCCAGGGGATTTACCCTGCTGAAGATCATACTGCAGATGTTGATTATGGTAATCGTCGTATTGTGCCAGGATTTATTGACATCCATTGTCATGGTGCGTATGGCTATGATACAAACTACGCAGAACCTGAGGGACTTAAGAAATGGGCAAAAGGAATTCCAAGTGAAGGTGTTACTGGTTTCCTTTCCACAACAATCACTGAATTAAACCCAGTACTAACAAAAGCCGTTAAGAATGTTGCGGCTGTTAAGCGTGAACACGTAGCCGGTAGAGATGGCGCTGATATCATCGGTATTCATTTTGAAGGTCCATACCTTGATATGAAATACAAAGGAGCACAACCACCAGAAGCTATCGTTCCACCACACGTAGATGAATTTATTCAGTACCAAAAGAACGCAGAAGGACTCATCAAAGTAATTACATTAGCTCCTGAACACGATCCAGAACTTGCACTTACAAAATACTGCAGTGCACATAACGTTGCGGTATCAATCGGCCACTCAGGTGCAACCTTCCAAGAAGGTATTATCGCTGTCGCAAATGGTGCAAAATCTATCACACATACATACAATGGACAATCTCCATTCAACCACCGTGCAAATGGTGTAACTGGTCTAGCACTACGTCTTCGCGATTTGTATAGCGAAGTCATCTGTGACTGTAACCACTCAACACCTGAAGCACTCAATATCTTCTTTAATGCGAAAGGCAAAGACCATGCAATCATGATCTCTGATGCGCTAATGGCAAAGGGATTTGAACCAGGCTCTAAGTTTATGTTCGGTGGACACGAAATCGAAATCTATCCTGATGGAAGTGCACACTTAACCGAAAGTGGAAGTCTAGCAGGTTCTACAATGCGTATGAACGAAGGACTAAGAAACTTAGTTGAAAGAGCTGGCGTTCCATTTGATGCAGCCCTCAACGCTGCCACAATCAACCCTGCAACACTATTAAACATGCATGATCATATCGGCAAGTTATGTACAGGATTTGATGCGGATATCGTTGTCTTAAACGATGACTATAGCGTTGAGGAAACCTACTGTAAAGGTATTGCGCAACTTCAAAAATAGGTACTTCTATGACAAAAAGCCCAGATAAAAAAAGACCATCCATCTTTGATGATGGTAGTGCGCAAAAGCGTGGCGCGATTGCTGGAAGAAATATCTACATCGATGATAAAGGACAAACCATCATGTATATTTCCCGCACACAAACAGGATATATTCTAAAAGAGAAAGATGCGAAGAACTTCAATCTCTATCACAATCGCATCGCACTTGGTATCGCAGTAGCGATGTTACTGATGAGCCTAACAAGTGATTGGAGAATCTCTATTATCGCAGGCCTTGTGCTATTTGGAGTACTACAATATCGCTTTGTAAAATCTTGGTTACCAACATTACCACAGATTCCTAACTTTAAGCCAAAACAGAAAAAGTCATTCATTGAAGGACTTGTAGAAACAAACAATAAAGGACGTTGTATTCTACTCGCTGTATTGTATGCTTTATTAGGTATCTTACTTGTAGTAAATGGAATCATTATTAAGAGTGATATCGTTGTCATTATCTTTGAAGTAGCTACTATGCTTGCATGTTTATACATGAGCGCACAGTATATTATCGCAATTTCGAAAATGAAATACTAAAAAGATGAGTTGAGGTTCTCCTCAACTCATTTTTCATTCATCTCTTTACGAATTATTTCAATATGGATACTTCTTGAAGTGCTTGGTATAGGGTAGCCATTTCCTGTATATCTTCTTTCGTACTACCAGCAAAAATACTACTTTCAAATATATTCTTTTTATCTCTTGCGATGAAAATTAACTTATGATGACTTAGATGAATTTCTAATACTGTTTTCATCTTATTTTGATTGATTGCGACAGATTGTACTTCCTCTTGATATTCTCTACCATCAACCGCATCAATCAAAATGGTCTTTCCACTAACCTGTACTGTATATTTGCGGATACAATATCTTTTGACTAAACTCATGATTGAAAAGCCGATGATTACGCCCAATATCGCAACCCAGCCAAATCCTGTTAATGATTTTGATAAGGGGTGATAGTCAGGTATGAAATACCACATAACAGCTCCCAAAATAGATGTTGGTAACATTAGTGCAGCAGGAAAACAAATTCCCATTATCATTTCGTCACG
The DNA here is from genome assembly GCF_963517755.1 of uncultured Solobacterium sp. Taxonomy (NCBI): domain Bacteria; kingdom Bacillati; phylum Bacillota; class Erysipelotrichia; order Erysipelotrichales; family Erysipelotrichaceae; genus Solobacterium; species uncultured Solobacterium sp. The sequence continues at coordinate 932 of NZ_CAUQGG010000022.1, read as the reverse complement.
TGGTTCACTTGCAAAAAATGTATATTTTTTCATACTTCTAGAATATCCTATTTACTATAAATTTCAATAATATCCATACATCTATACACTAAAAATGTAGCAGATATTTGATCTACTACATTTGAAGAAACTCTTTTATTATTCTGTAAAGTACTCAACCGCCGCCTTAAACAACAACTGTTGATCTTCGATATCCGGTACATTCTTATAAAGGTTATCTCCATTACGTTCAGAGTGTCCCATCTTACCAAGGATGCGTCCATCAGGTGAGGTAATTCCCTCAATCGCATAGACAGAATCATTTGGATTGAAATGGATATCTGAAGTTGGTTGTTCTTCAAAGTCAACGTACTGTGTCGCAATTTGACCATTATCAATTAGTGTCTGAATAACATTATCTTTCGCAACAAATCTTCCTTCACCATGACTAATCGCTACTGTATGAATATCTCCAACATTCATATATTTCATCCATGGTGATTGATTACATGCAACTCTTGTCTTAACGAGTTTGGATTGATGTCTTCCGATTGTATTAAATGTCAGAGTTGGACGGAATTCATCTGGTTCCATAATCTTACCGTATGGTACAAGCCCAAGTTTTACAAGAGCTTGGAATCCATTACAGATACCAATCATCAAACCTTCTCTATGATTAAGTAAGTCTTCTACAGCCTCTTTAACCTTTGGATTTCGGAAGAAGGAAACGATAAACTTCGCAGATCCGTCTGGTTCATCACCACCAGAGAAACCACCTGGTAATGCGATAATTTGGCTACGATGGATTGCTTCCACAAATCTTTCAACACTATCTTCAATATCTTTTGCTGTTAGATTCTTAATCACAAAGATTTCAGCTTCAGCACCCTCACGCTTAAATGCACGTGCAGTATCATATTCACAGTTTGTGCCTGGGAATACAGGAATTAATA
>NZ_CAUQGG010000021.1:0-15967 GCF_963517755.1 uncultured Solobacterium sp. | reverse complement strand
CAAAGATCTCTGCATCTCTCCTTCCGAAGAGTGCTGTATTAATATACCAAGTATCTATTTCGATGTCAATATTTTTTATCATTTTTTTCAAGATTTTTTTCCATATCTGCATATGAAAAGCAGCCTGTTTCCAGACTGCTTCATTTCATGCATTCATTAGAAATCAAAGTTATGTTCTGACTTCATACGTTCAGCTAAAGCAAGAGCGGATTCTGCACTACTTACATGCACATCTGCGTTGCTACCGAGAATCTCTTCAGGCAATCTATTTGCAGTTGCTTCTGCGAGTTCTCTAGCCTTTTCTTCACGAATTTCCTTGAGTTCCATTGCACGTTCCTCGATGCGACGTGATGTTTCACGGTCAAAGTTTCTACCTGTTCCGGCTGGAATAAGTTTACCGATGATAACATTTTCCTTAAGACCTTCAAGTTTATCAACCTTACCTCTAACCGCAGCTTCCGTAAGAACTCTTGTTGTTTCCTGGAAGGATGCAGCAGATAAGAATGAATCTGTTTCAACAGCAGACTTGGAGATACCTAAGAGTAATGGACCAAACTTCGCTGGTTTCTTTCCATCGAACAATAGATCTTCGTTAATTGCGTTCATATTAGCGAGTGATAATGTCTGTCCTGCACTTAGGCCTGAGTCATTTCCTTCGATAACGATGACTTTCTTTAACATCTGCTTGATCATTACTTCCAAGTGCTTATCAGAAATATCGATAGACTGAGAAGAGTAAACCTTCTTAACTTCCTTCAAGATATATTCCTGAACTGCTCTTACACCCGCTACTTCCAATAATTCCTTAGGAGCGATTGGACCTTCAGTTAGCTTATCACCAGCAGATACATGATCACCGATATTTAAGTTCTGACGTTTCACCTGTGTCAAGTCACACTTGTGTTCGATAGATTCGTTTTCATTCGATACAACAATAACTGTACCTGTCTTGTTTTCATTGTCATGTACATCAGTGATTTCACCATCAATCTTAGAGATGACAGCTAATCCCTTAGGTGCACGTGCTTCGAACAATTCTTCTACACGAGGAAGACCCTGTGTAATATCACCGTTCTGTGTCGCAACACCACCAGTGTGGAAGTTACGCATTGTTAACTGTGTACCAGGTTCACCGATCGCCTGAGCAGCCATGATACCGATAGCTTCGCCTTCTTCAACAAGGTTACCTGTAGCCATGTTACGGCCATAGCACTTACGGCAGATACCATTTGTAGATTCGCATGTGAATACGTTACGGATGTAAACTTCTTCAACACCAGCCGCAACAACCTTGTGTGCTAAGTCTTCATCTACTAATGTATCGCCATCAACAATCACTTCGCCTGTCTTAGGATCTAGGATTGGCTTTTGTGTGTAGCGACCAACGATACGATCGAATAAGCCTTCAATTAATACTGGCTTTTCATCTGGACGTAGAATCTTATCTTCGTAAATATTCTTAACAAGATATCCACGTTCTGTTCCACAGTCTTCTTCTCCGATGATAACTTCCTGAGCAACATCGACAAGACGACGTGTTAAGTATCCAGATTCGGCAGTCTTCAAGGCTGTATCTGTTAATCCCTTACGTACACCGTGAGTGGAAATAAAGAACTCTGATACGCTCATACCTTCACGGAAACATGAGTAAATTGGGACTTCGATAATAGATGGTTGGTATTCCTTACGGGACTTAGACTGTGTAGGACGAGCCATCAATCCACGCATACCAGCTAACTGTGTAAAGTGGTTCTTATTACCACGGGCACCAGATACCGCCATCATGTTGATTGGGTTCATACGAGCCATGGATTCCATTAAGTTGTTACCAACATCATTCTTAACATCATTCCAGAGTGAGGAGAACTTAGCTTCCCATTCCTGAGGTGTTAATAGACCTCTGTCACGTAACATGTTGAACTGTTCAGCCTTCTTACGACCTTCAGCTACTAACGCTTCCTTATTAGGTGCGACAGAGATATCGCTGAGGGCTACAGTCATACCCGCTAATGTTGAATAGAGGTATCCCATATCCTTCAAGCTATCCAAGATGTCTGATGTGCCATTTGTCTTATAGTGGTCAAAGACAGCCGCAATCAAGTTTCCTAAGTCCTTCTTCTTGAATTCAGATGCTACCTTACGGTTAGCAAATTCCTTCTTGATATCTGTACCTAGTGGAACAAACTCTGAATCTGGTGTTGCCTTTAGATTTTCTGGAGTTACCTCATTGAGATATGGGAAATCTGCAGGGAATACACCATTAAAGATAATCTTACCAACTGTTGTTAATAAGTACTTGTTATTTTGTTCTTCTGTAAAGCCAGTCTTGTTAACTGCTCTTGCAGGAAGAGCGATACGATTATGTAAGTGAACAACACCTGTCTGGTATGCCATCATTACTTCGTTGACATCCTTGAATACGTGTCCTTCATTTTCGCTGTATCTTCTCCATCTTGCTGCTTCAGTCTTTTCACCAAGCTGTTCTAGAGCATCTGCCTTCTTCTTGAACTCTTCCGCTGTTTCTTCCATGTTCAAGTAGAAGTTACCTAATACTAAGTCCTGTCCAGGTGTAACGATAGGCTTACCATCCTTAGGACCTAAGATATTATTAGAACCTAACATCAAGACTTCAGTTTCAGCTCTTGCCATCTCACTTAATGGGAGATGGACAGCCATCTGGTCACCGTCGAAGTCCGCATTGAACGCAGGACATACTAACGGATGCACACGGATTGCACGGCCTTCAACCAAGCGTGGGAAGAATGCCTGAATACCTAAACGGTGAAGTGTAGGTGCACGGTTTAAGAATACTGGGTGGTTCGCAATAACCTTTTCCACAACATCCCAAACACGTGGATCTTGGCGACCAATCAACTTCTCAGCTGTCTTAGGGTTAGACGCAATCTGTAAGTTTACTAATTCATTGATTACAAATGGCTTGTATAAGTTAATTGCCATTTCCTTAGGTAATCCGCACTGCCACATCTTGAGGTATGGTCCAATTGCGATAACGGAACGACCAGAGAAGTCAACACGCTTACCTAATAAGTTCTGACGGAAACGTCCCTGCTTACCCTTTAAGGAGTGAGATAGAGACTTGAGTGCGCGTCCACCAGCACCTGTAATTGCCTTGGAACGACGACCGTTATCAATTAACGCATCAACAGCTTCCTGTAACATACGCTTTTCGTTTTGAACGATAATTGCAGGAGTTCCAAGTTCAAGCAACTTCTTTAAACGGTTATTACGAGTAATAACACGACGATATAAATCATTTAAGTCAGAAGTAGCGAAACGACCACCATCCAACTGTAACATTGGACGAAGATCTGGTGGGATAACTGGCAATACAGTCAATACCATCCATTCTGGCTTGTTTTCAGAATTACGGAAAGCTTCTACTGTTTCTAAGCGCTTGATTAGTTTCTTGCGCTTATCACCAGTAGACTTTTCAAGCTCTGCCATAATCGCTGTATATTCAGCTTCAACATCACATTGTTCAAGTAATGTCTTAATCGCTTCTGCACCTGTTTGTGCAACGAAGCTACCAGCACCATAAATAGCGTTGTTTTCACGGTATTCTCTTTCGGAAAGAATCTGCTTGTATTCAAGCTTTGTATCACCTGGGTCAGTTACGATCCAAGATACAAAGTATACAACTTCTTCCAATGACTTAGGCGCTACGTTTAATAGGAGTGCCATACGGGAAGGAATTCCACGTAAATACCAAATATGTGCTACTGGAGCTGCTAATTCAATATGACCCATACGTTCACGACGTACACTAGCCTTTGTGATTTCAACACCACAACGGTCGCAAACTACGCCTTGGTAACGAATCTTCTTGAACTTTCCGCAAGCGCACTCCCAGTCCTTTGTAGGACCGAAAATGCGTTCGCAGAATAAACCATCACGCTCAGGCTTCTGAGAACGATAGTTGATTGTTTCTGGCTTCTTTACTTCGCCATATGACCAAGCAAGGATTTTCTCTGGTGATGCCAGACCGACTTTAATCGCTGTAAAGTTATTAATATTCATCTAAGCATCCTCCTTATTGATCTTCTTCCCCGAAGTCATCGAACCCTACGGTCGCTGCTTCAGGAATTTCTTCATCTAATTCATCTTTGATTGTTAGATCTTCGTTTGATTCCGCATCATTTACAAGTGTGGATGGGTCGAAATCAAGAGTTGTTTCTTCCTTGAGTTCTTCCTGTTCCATCTGCTTGAGATCCATCTCATTGCCAGCGTCATCCATCATGCGTACGTCAATCGCAAGAGCCTGTAATTCGTGTACTAATACACGGAATGATTCAGGAATACCAGGTTCTGGCATATCCTTGCCCTTCACAATTGCTTCGTATGTCTTTGTACGTCCAGCAATATCGTCTGACTTCACAGTCAAGATTTCTTGTAATACATGAGATGCACCATATGCTTCAAGAGCCCAAACTTCCATCTCACCAAATCTCTGACCACCATTTTGTGCCTTACCACCTAATGGCTGCTGTGTAACGAGTGAGTATGGACCAGTTGCACGTGCATGTAACTTATCATCGACCATGTGCGCAAGCTTAATCATATACATGACACCAACTGAGATACGGTCGTCATATGCCTCACCTGTACGTCCATCATATAGAACATACTTACCATCTGGTGAAGAATTAGATTCCTTCATGATGTCACGTAGGTCAGTGTTAGAAACACCATCGAATACTGGAGTCGCAAATTTAACGCCTAACTTCTTCGCAGCGAAACCAAGATGAACCTCTAATACCTGTCCGATGTTCATACGTGATGGTACACCGAATGGGTTCAACATAATGTCGATAGGAGTTCCATCTGACATGTATGGCATATCTTCAACTGGGTTGATACGAGAGATGACACCCTTGTTACCGTGACGTCCAGCCATCTTATCACCCTCAGAAATCTTACGTTTCTGAACGATATAAACCTTAACAACTTCATTTACTCCTGGTGGAAGTTCATGGTCTTCCTTACGCTTGAATACACGGATACTGTGAACAATACCGGCACCACCATGTGGTACCTTCAAGGAGTTATCACGTACTTCACGTGACTTCTCACCGAAGATAGCCATCAATAACTTCTCTTCTGGAGTTTGGTCTGTTTGACCCTTAGGAGTAACCTTACCAACAAGGATATCTCCTTCCTTCACTTCTGCACCGACCATGACGATACCACGACCATCAAGATTGCGGCATGCACTTTCAGCGACGTTAGGAATATCACGAGTAATCTCTTCTGGACCTAACTTCGTTTCACGGCATTCGATGTCATATTCTTCAATATGTACAGATGTGTAGTAGTCTTGCGATTGCATCTTTTCAGACATGATAATCGCATCTTCATAGTTATAACCATGCCATGTCATAAACGCGATTGTAACGTTTTGACCTAAAGCAAGTTCACCATTTTCCATCGCCGGACCATCTGCAAGGATTGTGCCACGTTCAACACGTTCACCATCCCAAACAATAGGTCTTTGATTTAAGCAAGTAGAAGCGTTAGAACGACGATACTTCGTTAGTTCATATGTCTTCTCATTACCATTATCTTCAGCCACAACAACCTTTGTTGCGTCAACATATGTAACAACACCTGGACCTGTCGCAACACAAGCAGAACCTGAGTCACGTGCAATCACATGTTCCATACCTGTACCAACAAATGGACTGTGTGGATTCATAAGAGGTACAGCCTGACGCTGCATGTTGGCACCCATGAGGGCACGAGTACAGTCATCGTTTTCCAAGAATGGAACGCACGCAGTCGCTACAGAAACAATCTGACGTGGAGATACGTCAGCGTAGTCAACTTGGCTACGGTCAACCATCACAGTTTCACCCTTGATACGAGCGATAATCTTATCACCTACAAGCTGACCATCCTTGATCTCGTTTGCCTGAGCGATTACGTGATCATTTTCTTCGTCTGCTGGCATATACTTAATTTCATCTGTAACTTTGCCATCCACAACCTTACGGTATGGAGTTTCGATGAAGCCATATTCATTTACCTTTGCATAAGTTGTAAGGTAAGAGATCAAACCGATGTTTGGTCCTTCAGGTGTCTCAATTGGACAGATACGTCCATAGTGAGAGTTGTGAATATCACGCACTTCGAAGCCTGCGCGCTCACGTGTAAGACCACCAGGTCCTAACGCAGAAATACGACGCTTGTTTGACAACTCCGCAAGTGGGTTTTCCTGATCCATGAACTGAGATAACTGAGATGAGGAGAAGAACTCCTTAATCGCAGCTGTTAATGGGCGAATATTTGTTAGTTGCTTTGGTGTTAAGTTTGCTGTATCTGCGATAGACATTCTTTCCTTAACAACACGTTCCATACGTGATAAACCAATACGGAATTGGTTCTGAATTAATTCACCAACTGTACGGATACGACGGTTGCCAAGCATATCGATATCATCTTGAGAACCTACACCATCGAACATTGTAAGTTCGTAGTTATATAAAGCATACATATCACTCATCGTGATTGTGTGTTTGTCATTTAATGGGTCGATACCAATCAAGTTCACTGGATGACCTTCCTGCATTACAGTAACTTCCTGTACGCAAGCACCTACTAGCCAAACAGTTACTTCACCAGAATGGTTTGTGGCTTCAGCTACGATTGTTTCTTGATCAGCTGTAGAAAGCTTAGTCAGTTCAACATCCGGCAAGTATGTTGGACACATTACTTCACCATCAGCGTTTGTTAAATCTTCACCGTTTAATGTGACACGGCCAATTTCAAACATACGGGAACCGTAATCAAGAACAGCGTTAACATTATCGTTTGTTACCTTAACAGGAGAAGCGATAATACCGGCATAAACAGTTACCTGCTTGAATTCCTTAGCGATTGCCTTTACATCTTCTTCTGTTAGAACTGTACCCATTTCTAGTGTTGTACGTTCTGTCTTACCATCTAAATCAACTGCTAAGATACGTCCTACTAAACTATTCTTCCAAGATGTATCCATTACTGCTGTCGATGGGTGTGAGAATGTATGTGTAAATGGTAATGCACGGCAATTGATACCCTTATCAATTTCAGCACGTAACTCATTTCTTAATTCCTTGTCGATAACAACACCCTTCTTTACAAGAGTCTTGCCTTCAGCACTTACTAAGTCCTTCTCAAGAGACAAGCCTTCCATGCGGTCTAAAATACTTAACTTCTTATGAACCTTATAACGACCTGCCTTTGTTAAGTCATATCTTCTGTAGTCAAAGAACTTAGCGTCCATTAAAGTAATCGCACCATCGATGGTTGCGATTTCATCCGCACGCTGATTTTCATACACTGTTAAGAGTGCTTCGTTCTTAGTCTTTGTCTTATCAGCCGCAAGTGTATTGCGAACTTCTTCGTAATTTCCGAAAATCGCCGTATACAATAACATGTAATCGTTCTGGAATTCACGTTCTTCTTCTGGCACGATAACATCAGAATTTACAGGCAAGTTTAATGCCTTTAAGAACTTCTTCATGTTTGTTGTATCAAATGCATTTTCACCACGTTCAAGGTTCAAGGATAAACCAATTGCCTTGAATAGGATTGAACTTAATACTTTTCTTCTGCGGTCAATTGATACGTTCAAAATACGGCCAAGTGCAGCTTTCTTGTCATCACTCATGAATTCTAGCCATGTTCCACGGCTTGGAATCAACTCGCATTTATATGTATCACGACCTGTGCGCTCTTCTGATTCAATATCAAAGTACGCACCTGGAGAACGAACAATCTGAGATACGATAATACGCTCAGCACCATTGATAATGAATGTGCCTGTTGGCGTCATTAAAGGGAAGTCTCCCAAGAAGACCTCTTCATTCTTTGTGATTACTTCACCAGTTTCTGGATCCATAACTTCTAACTCCATCTTACCTTTAAGAGGAGCGCTGTAATTTACTTCTCTGTATTTGCATTCACTAATTGAATACTTTGGTTCCCCAAATTCATAATCTAGGAACTTCAAACGAATGTTACCCGCATAGTTTGAAATTGGATATACATCGTTAAATACTTCTTTAATACCGTCTCTTAAAAACCAATCAAAAGCTGCAGTCTGAATTTCTACCAAATCAGGTAGATCTAGACCACTGCTAACTTTAGAATAATCTCTACGAGTTGCCTTGTTGCCATAATGCACAACGTGGTATGTCTGCTTATTTTCCATTTGTTCGCCATCCTTTCGCCTGCACCGCCAGAAATGTCGAAAAAGGGTAGAATAACCCCATCCCTATTCGACTCTTTTGCAATTTACTATAATAAAACAACTTTTTTATTCCGTCAACTTCCTACTTTGCAAAATATAGTATCCTCGATCCTTAGAAATAACCTCGCAATTCCCGAACACTTCCGCAAACTTCTTCTTAGCACTTTCCGCACCTTGCTGTTTACGGATAACCGCATAGATAGAACCACCTACTAATAGATGGCTATATGCATCCTCGAACATTTTATAGATAACTTTTTTTCCCGTTCGAATCGGAGGATTGGTGATAATAAAATGATATTGGCCTTTGATTTCGGCGTATCCATCCGAAACAAGAGTAGTACACTTCACTTGGTTCAAACCACAGTTTAATTGTGCCAGTTCTACAGCACGTGGATTGATATCTGCCATTGTGACTTCACAGCTAGGAAATAATGATTTTGTAATGATGCCTAGCGTTCCATATCCACAACCCATATCCAAGACCTTACCATGGAGAGTTTCTTTGCTGATTGCTTTCAGCAAGACGTAGCTGCCATAATCTACGCCTGTTTTTGAAAATACGCCGTTGTCAGTCGTAAAGATATATAAACGGTCTAAAAACCGGAAAGTATGTTCCTTCCGGTTCTCATCCAGATTTCGGTTATCGGTAAAATAATGTGCCATTAACCGTTCCTTTCTAATACCCGAAAAGCCGAACAATTTATTATTCGGCTTTTCATGTGTTTTCTGTTATTTTCTAGATTACTTGAATTCAACAGTTGCACCAGCATCTGTGAGCTTCTTCTTGAGTTCTTCAGCTTCTTCAGCAGCAACGTTTTCCTTGATTGTTGCAGGAGCTCCATCAACGAGCTTCTTAGCATCAACAAGTCCAAGACCTGTGATTTCACGAACAACCTTAATTACGCCTACCTTAGAGTCACCAGCGGCAGCTAATACAACATTAACTGTTGTAGGAGCAGCTGCAGCAGCTTCTGTTGGAGCAGCAGCTGCTACTGGAGCAGCAGCAGAAACGCCGTACTTCTCTTCAATAGCCTTTACGAGTTCATTTAGTTCAAGAATTGTAGCTTCATCAAGATATGCTAGGATATCTTCCTGTGTTAACTTTGCCATGGATTAATTTCTCCTCTTCTATTTCTTTCTTAGGCAGCTGCCTCAGCAGCTTCTTTTACTTCTTCAGCAACCGGAGCAGCTCCGTTAGCTGGTTTTGCTTCAGCAACAGCATTCACAACACGTGCGAATGAAGATACTGGAGCGTTCAATACAGATAGCAACATGCTGAGCATGCCTTCTCTGTTTGGTAATGCAGAGAGTTCATTTACTGTGTTGAGGTCAACAACCTTACCTTCAACAATACCACCCTTAAGAACTAATGCCTTGTGCTTCTTAGCAAACTTAGCCATTACACGAGCAGCACCAGTTTCATCACCACCGAATGCCAATGCGTTAGGACCTGTTAAGCAATCCTTAAGATCACCATATCCTGCATCTTCAGCAGCCTTACTAGCTAATGTGTTCTTATAAACCTTAAGTTCAACACCTTCAGCACGTAATGCTCTACGGAGTTCAGTAACCTCAGCAACTGAGAGGCCACGGTACTCGGCAACGATAGTGGATGAAGAGTTAGTGAATTTTTCCTTAATTTCGGAAACAACACCCTGCTTAGACTCTAATACAGTCTGATTCATACTTCACCTTCCTATTCTCTGTTATCGAATACACATTTAGAAAGAAAGCCCTCGCAGACAGCGAGAGCAAAAGTACATTAATATGAACTTTCATCTACCTCGGTAACCTTATTAAGCATACGCCGTTACTGTCTGTGGTATTTGATAACGATGATATGATACCATGCATTTTTATAATGTCAAGTTCCATTTGCATTATTGTATTCTCAGCCCGATTCCCATATCAACACCACAAAAATTTCAAGGTCTACGCAAAGGAAAATATACACCTTAAACTCCATGACGTTATATACTAAGGAGGATAGTTTCAAATGAATACAAGATTTCATTACAAGTATAGACTTTAGAAGGGAGCCTACCCATGAATCCGAGAGAATATTTAGAGATATTGCATATTGCAGAAAGATTGAAAGATACCACACGTCACTGTACGACGAGTAAAAGACGCATCGAGAGTGTTGCCGAACATAGTTGGAGAATTTCCCTCATGGCCTTTCTTTTAAAGGATGAGTTCCCCAATGCAGATATTGATAAAGTAATCAGTATGTGCTTAATTCATGATTTAGGCGAATGTTTTACCGGCGATATCCCAACATTCCTCAAAACTGATCATGACCGTGATATTGAAGATTCATTATTATCGCAATGGGTTGACACTCTCCCCGAAAACATCTCAACACGAATGACAGAACTATATAACGAGATGAACCAACAAGAAACCCAAGAATCTAAAATATATAAAGCTTTAGATAAACTAGAAGCAGTTATTCAGCATAACGAATCACCAATTGATACATGGTCAGAGAATGAATATGAACTCAACCAAACCTATGCGTTTGATGTTGTACAATTCTCTTCATGGCTAACTTCGCTTAGAAAAGAGATACTATCTGATACACTGCATAAAATTGATTCAGAAATCAAAGAATAGTTACCTTCTATCACATATTTTAGATATCCTCAAAACACTTTAGATGCCAACGAATCTAAAGTGTTTTCATTTACTATTCAAACGAAGCATCTAACATCCAAACTTAAATTGGTTTCTTAAAAACAGTAAAGGATGTGACACAATGCCACATCCCTTATCGCATAATTGCGGTTATGCTTTCTAGATTATTTATTACCTTCTGCCAATTCTTCCTCTGTTAATGGTTTCTTTGTGACTGCTAAGATTGCCACGATGATTAGTGCGCCGATTAACATATCTACTACATACCAAACTTGCCCTTCAATGACACCAGTAATCGCAACGATACCACCAAACGCTACAACGGAAGATACACCATGTACCATACCTAATGCACCAGCGATTGCTGTACCGATTGCACATGCAATCCAAGTATGCTTAAAGTCTTTACCTGCAAATGGCCAAGCACCTTCTGTGATACCACCTGAGGATAGCAAGAATGCAGAGATACCTACAGAGCGATCTGCCTTTGTATAATGCTTTCTTAAGATAAATGACGCAAGACCCATACCGAGTGGAGGAATTGCACAACACATACGGAATACACCGTTAGGTCCATAAATACCTTCAGCCATTAATGCAAGTGTGAATGCTGTGGCAGCCTTTGAACATGGACCGCCAAAGTCAGCTGCTGCTAATAGTCCAATTCCAAGTCCTAACAAGATTGCATTTGTTCCACTTAGGCCATTCATTACATCAACGATAACCTGTACAAACGCATTGATAGGTCCTGTTAAAACATAGATGTAGAAGATACCAACGACAAATGTCGTTAATAGAGGAATAAAGAATGTAGGCATCATTGGCTTCAAGGAGTCAATAACCTTCCAAGTCTTCATCCACTTAACGAAGTAACCTACGATGAAACCTAATAGTAAAGCTCCAATAAATCCTGTAGATAATTGTTCTTCTCCGATAGGATTATTTGCAACATAACCCATAATCAAACCTGGAGCTAATGCAGGTTTTCCAGCGATAGCGTAAGCGATATATCCGCAGATAACCGGAACCATCATGGAGAAGCCGGCAATACCTAAGCTATATACGTTCTGCCAGAACTGATTGCTTGGAATGATTGCGCCATTTTCAATATGACCTGTAAATAAAGTAAATGAGAATAACATACCACCAGCGATAATGACTGGTAAGAAATATGAGATACCCGTATTAAATGCTTTAAATATACTACGTCCAGTTTCTTTCAACTTATTATTCATCTCACTCATTTGCCAAAGCCTCCGCTCTATCAATTAATTTCTTGATATCTTTGATTGCTTGTGTTGGATCAACTTCGATAACCTTACCCTCATCACGTTTTTCATCAAAGCGTTCATCGCCTTCAATACCAATTGCGATAGCTAAAATAACGACATCAGCCGCATCGACTTCATCTTGTTCCAACTCATTATTGATGCCCATACCACCTTGTGTTTCAACCTTGCAGTCAATGCCTCTCTTCTTGCATTCCTGCTCGATTGCTTCTTGTGTCATGTACGTATGTGCGATACCTGCTGTACATGCACTTACTGCTACTAATTTCATACTTCCATCTCCTTTTCAATCGATTTCAAAAGTTCGTAAGACTCTTCAGGGCTCTTTGTATTTAAGAATTTCTCGCGGAAATCTTCATGCATTAAATTCTTACTAAGCTCTGCCAGAATCTTCAAATGTTGCGTAGATCCTTTATCAGCAGGTACACCAATCATCATCATGTGATCCACCCTGTCTTCTCCATCTTCATTTGTCCATGGACATCCATTCAAGAATTTCACATAGATAACAAATGCTTGATTGACTGCAGCTGAGATTGCATGTGGAATTGCAATACCATAACCAATATAGGTTGCGATTACGTTTTCACGGTCAATAACAGCCTTAGCATACTCATCGTTATTATTTACAAATTCATTTGGTAAATGTGCAATGTCTTCAATTGCCTCATACTTATCACGATAAACTTTATCCGTGAAAATCGTTAATTCTTTTGCAAACATTTTTGTCTCCTTTCGACTGTATCTATATTGTCCATCTATTCAACAATCGAGAACAGTTCACTTTTTTCAATTTGGAAATGGAAATTCATTATACGGATTCTTCTTCAATCTTCAGAATAATTTCATGTAGCTTATCAAAACTCTGTGTACGGATCAATTCCTTTGTATATTCATCAGAACTTACAATCTGACTGAGCACCTTATAAAATGCAGGCATGGTATCATCACCCTTCTCCTTCATGGATAACAGAAAGATAATCTGCACTGTATCCTTATCCCATTGAATTGGTTTTTGTAAGATACCAATCTCCACAAAACTCTCTTTACCCATTGGGTGGATTGGGTGTGGTATCGCAACCATGTTTCCAAATGCGGTTGCACCAACGCTTTCTCTTTCAAGCACAGCTTTCTCAAATTCATTTGAGATATCTACTTTCTTCTGTGCTTGCATACACAAGAAATGAATTACTTCTTCTTTATCGTTATATGGTAAATCCCCAAAGAACATATCCTCACGGAAATAGTTGAAGATTTGTAAGTCGTGCGTCTTTTGGATCATCGCATGAACATTTTCAATTGCACTCTTGCCTAAAAAGGCATTGACTTCAATGACTGGTATATTCAGTTTTTCTTCAATTGGCACAGTTGTCAGAATGTAATCAATACCCTCAAGATTCTGACTATGCAATGTATTTAAACTGGCTGTACCAACTACCTCTAGATTCTTACCAAACTTTTCCTCAATCTGATAGCGCAACAGTTCTGAACTTGCTCGTCCACTCCCACAGACAATTAATACTTTTTCTTTCGTCTGTTTTTCGCGCTTCTTTTCTAGCGCAACATTGAAATGCAATGCAATATACGCAATCTCATCTTTGCAGATACATCTGTTGTACATTTTCTTTAACACACCACAAGCAACAGTAGCCATTGAGTATGCTAGTACAAAGTGTTCACGAATCTGATTTGCTAGCGGATTATAACTTGCAATGTGATTCTGCAATCTAACTTTAAATGGTATAACGTGTAGAGATAACAATGTCGCAAGTTCAAAATCATAACGCAAATCAATGCGGAAGGTTTCGTTGACCGCTTCCAACATTGCCAAAACAATCTCAAAAGTATCCTCATCCACAACCGAGTTACTCTGCTGTCCATTATTTAGTCGGATAATCTTTTTACTACTCAAATGCATTAGCACATAATACACTTCACTATCCGGAAACTTTACATCAAATTCTTTTTCAATATCTTGAATAATAGCCTTGGTCATCACAAGGTCACTATCATTTTCCATCTGCTGTTCTGTTTCTTTGCCAAGAGGAATCACTTTACCATCTAGGATGCGCTGAATTGCGATATAGATGTGGAAGGTTAAATTATTGAGTGATAGATCAGATATCATAAAATTGTATTTGACAACTTTGTCTGAAATAATTTTATGGATACTATCTAACTGATTATTTTCTGGTAGTTGCTGCGTATAAAACGGTTCTTCCATTTGGATTCGAGTTAAACATAGACGGTACTGCTGTTCACTACCAATTGCACGCATACCTTGATATGCACGATAGTCAATCTCAATACCAAAATCCGCAAGAATATTGCGGACAATCTTCATATCATTTTTTAGTGTTGCACGACTGATAAACATCGCATCCGCAAGGTCATCCATACGCACGCTTTCATCAGAAGTAAGTAATGTTTCTATAATCTGGCGAACACGGTCTTGGGTTGTCAAAACTCTTTCACGATTATTTTCGATAGACTGCAAATAATCCTCTAACTTTTCTTTATCTTGGATTTCAATTGAAATACCCTTACGTTCCGTCTTGATACTTGCCCCATTACAAACAAGCACATCATTGAGTGCTTCAATATCATTACGAATTGTACGAGCAGTCACACCAAAAAGATCTGCAATTTCTCGAATTGATTTACTGTGATCATTTTCCTTCACTAATAAGAAAAGTAATCTATCCTGTCTATCCATGCTATAAACCCTCTATTCTAATTATACGTATTGTCCAAAAAACCTTCAGACAATATGTTTCCCGCAAAAATGTGAAATTGATTATCTCTTGCATGATATACTAAACATATGAAAATTACAGAAGGCTACATG
Organism: uncultured Solobacterium sp.; assembly: GCF_963517755.1. Classification (NCBI taxonomy): domain Bacteria; kingdom Bacillati; phylum Bacillota; class Erysipelotrichia; order Erysipelotrichales; family Erysipelotrichaceae; genus Solobacterium; species uncultured Solobacterium sp. The sequence goes on along the minus strand of NZ_CAUQGG010000021.1, from coordinate 939 downwards.
CCATTTTTAAACTATCAAACCTACTACCGTATTGTCGGTGATATTACCAAACCTGCTTTAGTTCTATTACATGGTGGTCCTGGCTCTACACATAACTATTTTGAACTACTTGATTCACTTGCTTGTGATGATTATTGTCTTGTCATGTATGACCAGCTTGGTTGTGGAAATTCCTACGTTGAAGGTCACCCTGAACTATGGACACCTGAAACTTGGGTCAATGAGCTAATCGCATTACGCAAGCACCTTAACTTAACAAAGGTTCATCTTTTAGGTCAATCTTGGGGTGGCATGCTTGCGCTAGACTACATATTACATTACAGCCCTACGGGTATTGAATCACTGATATTATCTAGCACATTATCTTCCGCTTCCCTTTGGGCAAGTGAACAACATCGCATGATTCGTTTTATGTCTGAAGTTGATCAACGTGCTATAGAGATTGCAGAAAGAACTGGTAATTACGAAAGTGAAGATTACATCATCGCAAATACCCACTTCATGCATGCACATTGTGCAGGTGTATATGAGATTGGTAAAGCACCTGATTGTTTAACTCGCCCAAAGAAGACAGGAAAAGAAGCGTACCTCTATGGTTGGGGCCCAAATGAATATACACCAACCGGAAGTCTTGCAGTTTTTGAAGTAACAAATGAATTAAAGCATATCAATATTCCTACACTTATTATATCTGGAACAAACGACTTATGCACTCCACTTGTTGCTAAGACAATGTATGACAATATCAAACATGCAACATGGCACCTATTTCCAAACTGTCGTCACATGGTCTTCGCCGAAGCAACCGATCAATACATCCAATTACTACAATCATGGTTAAAACAAATAGAGTAGAGTGAGAATATCTTATTCAGATATTCTTTGACCCTCTCATTGCACCGTACGTACGGGTCTCGTATACGGCGCTACATTTGTATT
>NZ_CAUQGG010000020.1:0-17473 GCF_963517755.1 uncultured Solobacterium sp. | reverse complement strand
ATTCTCCTAAGAATTAGAATATAGATAGATGCAGGTTGATATCTGCATCTTTTTTTCTACGTTAGTTTATACGTTTTTCGTTATCTATCTGTATTCATTCGATACTGTCAATGTTAAAATGAATGTAACGTAGTTACGGAGGATCACGTATGAATTTAGAACGTATCATTGAAGAGTTTCATCAGGGTCATTCCTTGAATGCATATGAGCTGTTTGGCGCCCACTTTGTGGACGAGGGAGTACGTTTCACAGTGTATGCGCCCCATGCGGAAAACGTATGGGTCGTTGGATCATTTACAAACTGGGATGAAAATCAAATCTTGATGGAGAGAATGAACTTTCAAGGTGTATGGACAATTACTGTACCATCTTTAAATGAGTGGGAAGTTTATAAGTATAAGATTCAAACTAGAACAGGAAATATTCTATATAAAGCTGACCCATTTGCTTTCTATAGTGAAACAAGACCAAATACCGCAAGTAAGCTTGTTGATTTAGGCAAGTTATCTTGGACAGATGAGAAGTGGTTGAATAACCGTAGTCTAAACTTTGATAAGCCAATGAACATTTATGAGTTATATGTTGGTGGATGGAAGCGTAATGGGGAACATCCATATTCGTATGACATGCTTGCGGATGAACTAATTCCATATATTAAAGAGAATGGTTATACACATATTGAACTAATGCCTCTTAGTGAGTATCCGTTTGATGGATCATGGGGATATCAAGTCAGTGGTTACTATTCCTTAACAAGTCGTTATGGAAATCCTAAGGAGTTTAATCGCTTTGTGGACCGTTGCCATGCGGCAGGAATCGGTATCATTATTGACATGGTGCCTGTTCACTTTGTAAAGGATGACTTTGGATTACGTTACTTTGATGGCGAAGCGTTATATGAATATCCAAATGAATACGATGCGAATTCTGAATGGGGTACGATGAACTTTAATTTGTGGAATGAAGAAGTACGTTCGTTCTTGATGTCCTCTGCAGCGTTCTGGGTAAATATGTATCATATGGATGGTATTCGTATCGATGCGGTTTCTAATCTTATTTATTGGGCTGGTAATCGTGATAGAGGTACCAATGATGGTGCTATTTACTTTGTAAAGCGTCTGAACTATTACATGCATAAGGAATTTCCGACTGTCATGATGATTGCGGAGGATAGCTCCGATTTCCCAAATGTAACAGCACCTACAGAAAAGGATGGATTGGGTTTTGACTATAAGTGGGATCTTGGTTGGATGAATGATACGCTGAAGTATTATGGAACGGATCCTATCTATCGTTATTACGATCATCACAAGTTGACTTTCTCAATGGCATACTTCTATAGTGAGAAGTTCTTAATGCCATTTAGTCATGATGAAAATGTACATGGCAAGCATACTGTTATTGACCGTATGTGGGGTGACTATGATGCAAAGTTTGCACAAGCAAAGAATTTGTATGCATACATGTATGCTCATCCTGGTAAGAAGTTAAATTTCATGGGAAATGAGCTTGGCTCTTTCCGTGAATTTGATGAGACACGTCAGATTGACTGGGAATTACTCCAGTATCCAAAACATTATTCCTTTAATCTATTTATTAAAAAGTTAAATGAGTTATATCTAGCGCATGCATGCTTGTATGAAGGTGATTATAGCTATGATGGCTTTAAGTGGATTGATGCGGATAATAATGTACAGAGTGTATATTCCTTCTATCGTAACAGTAAGGATGAATATCTTGTATGTGTATTGAACTTAAGTAATACAACATATGAAAACTTTGAGTTGGAGATGCCACAAAGTGGATACTATAAGGAAATCTTGAACTCAGATGACCAAATTTATGGTGGTAATGGTATGGTTCATCCAAGAGCAATCCGTACTTCTAAGAAGACTGGAAAGAATCTCTTGAAGATGAATCTTGCGCCATTTGCGGCTGTTTGGTTTGTAGCGAAGAAAAACAGAGGTAAGAAATAAAGATGTCAATATTTAATGCGTATTTAGATGATTTTGGAAAGATAACAGTAACGATTGATCGCGGTTTTTATCAGGGTGAATCAAGTCGTTTCCAATTGACGGGAATGGGCGGTTATGTCGAAGAACTATCAATTGAAGGTGTTGAGACACATGATAGTTTTATCTTGTATCGTCTAAAGGGTCTATATGAGCCTAATTTCCGCATGGATTATCAAGTGCGTGAAAGTCATGGTAGATACACACCGCTAGTTGCTAGACTCATTGTAAAGCGTGAACGCTTCAATGCCTTGTATGGATATGAGAAAGATGATTTGGGATCACATTATTCACCAGAACATACATGGTTTAAGGTGTGGGCACCAACAGCTGTTAATGTAACACTGTCATTAGATGTCAGTGGTGTTCAGATATTAAAGGCAATGGAGCCTAGTGAAATGGGTACTTGGTATGTAAAGGTGCCTGGTGACTTTAAACATGCGACATATACATATTTAGTAGAGCGTAATGGTAAAGTAGTGAAGTCACTAGACCCATATGCATATAGTTGTAATGGTAATGCAAAGGCAAGTGCTGTTATTGATTTATCTGAATTAGATAAGATTAAAGATTATCCTTTTGAAGATACAATCACACCTACAGAATCGATTATCTACGAATGTAGTGTTCGTGATATGACAATGCATCCATTTACAGGGACAAAAACACATGGAAAGTTTAGCTCTCTATGTGAGGATGGAACTGAGTATAGGGGTCTACCTACCGGTTTGAACTACATAAAATCCTTGGGTGTAACGCATGTACAGTTCATGCCATTAACAGACTTTAGTACAGTTGATGATTTTAAACCTGAACTTAACTACAACTGGGGATATGACCCTCGTCAGTATCTATCTTTAAAGGGTAGTTTTAGTTCTGATCCAGACCATCCATATGTACGCATGAAAGAGTTTAAGGAACTTGTGGCTTGTCTTCATCGTAATCATCTACGTGTTACATTAGATGTTGTGTTTAATCATGTGTATGATGTTGCGGAAACTGCGTTTGATTGTTTGGTTCCATATTATTATTTCCGTTATAACGAAGAAGGGTATATGTCTAACGGTTCTTATTGTGGTAATGATTTTGCCTCAGAGATGCCGATGGCTTCTAGATACCTAGTTTACGTGATTCGTAATTTAATGCAGATTTATGGTATTGATGGTTTCCGCTTTGACTTAATGGGTATCATTGATGTTGCAACGATGAATAAGATTCGTAATGAAGCGATTCGTAATAACCCAAGTGCACTCATTTATGGTGAAGGTTGGGATATGCCAACGATGTTACAGGGATCGCAAAAAGCAAATATTCATAACCAAGGTGCGATGCCTCATATTGGTCACTTTAACGATTATTTCCGTGATGTAATCAAAGGAAAGACGAGTGAGAGTGAGAAGTATGAACGTGGATATGCGACTGGTAACTGGAATAACGCATTTGCTAGCTTGGCTGCACTAACAGGAAATGTTCTAGATACACCGCATTTTAAGAGATTCTTCTCTCCAGATCAGTCTATCAATGGTTTTGAAACACATGATAATAGTACCGTATGGGATAAGATGCATGCATGTTGTAATAATGAAGATAGAGCGACTCGTATTCGCCGTCAGAAGATGATGATTGCGATTACGATGATTTCACAAGGCGTACCATTTGTACATGCTGGTTTTGAATTCTGTGATACAAAGAAAGATAATCATAACTCCTATAACGCCCCAGATGAAATTAACCGTATGGATTGGGAAAGAATGGAATATTACCAAGAAGTTGTGAAGTATTTCCGCAAAGCGACCGCTTTACGTAGATCGGTAAGTGAATTCTGTCTGAAAACTGCGTTAGAAATCAATGAAAAAGTGAAAGTTTGGGTTGCGGATGACCAGACGGTGTTCTATGATATTGCAGGTTCGAAAGGCAATGCAGAAACGGTTCGTGTCATGATTAATCCATCAACTGGTGATCGCTTCTATCGTCTTGATGAGGAGTGGCAAGTTATCTTTGATGAAAATGGGAATAGCCAAGAAGCTAAATCAAAACATGTATGTGTTCCAGCATTAAGCCTAATCGTATGCAAGAGGTAGAAGATGGGATTATTTGGAAATCTATTCGATAGTGAAAAAAGACACTTTCACCAAGCTGAAGTACTCGCAGATAAAGTTTTGAAATTAGAAGAGACTTATGCGCAGAAATCAGATGATGATTTACGTGAAGTAACAAGACAACTACAAGAAAAAATACAGGCAGGGGCATCTTTAAAAGATGTACTGCCTGATGCTTTTGCGAATGCTCGTGAAGCCGCAAAGCGTGTTCTAAATGAGTTTCCATATCGTGTTCAGGTATTAGGTGGTGTTCTATTACATGAAGGTGATATTGCGGAGATGAAGACTGGTGAAGGTAAGACATTAACAGCTGTTATGCCAATTTACTTACATGCCTTAGCAGGTAAGGGAGCACATGTTGTAACTGTCAATGAGTATCTTGCCAAACGTGATGCGGAATGGATGGGACGTGTATATACGTTCCTTGGTCTAACGGTAGGATGTAACTTACATTCGCTTTCTGAAAGTGAGAAGCGAGAAGCATATGCTTGTGACATTACCTATACAACAAATTCAGAACTTGGCTTTGATTATCTAAGAGATAACATGGTAATGCGTAAGGAACAGCGTGTTTTACGTGGTTTGCATTACGCAGTATTGGATGAGGTTGACTCCATCTTAATCGATGAAGCTAGAACACCTTTAATTATCAGCGGTCCTGGGCCAGTATTAGACCAGCAGTATATTCAGGCTGATCGTTTTGCGAAGAGTTGTAAGAGAGATGTTGATTTTGAGATTGACCGTGAAGACCGTACCGTTGTATTAACGGATGCTGGTTTAAAGAAAGCTGATCGAGCCTTCGGTATTGAAAACATCTATAATGGTGAACATGTAAGCATAGTGCATTATATTCAAAATGCAATGCGTGCTAACTATCTCATGACTAGGGATGTTGAGTATGTAGTGGGTGATGATGAAATTATTCTTGTTGATCAGTTTACTGGTAGAAAGATGGCTGGCCGTGAATTCAGTGATGGATTACATCAGGCAATTCAAGCCAAAGAAAATGTTGGTATCAAGCAAGAAACAATTACACTTGCGACAATTACTTATCAGAACTTCTTCCGTTTATATGACCTGTTAAGTGGTATGACTGGTACGGCAAAGACAGAAGAAGATGAATTCTTGAATACCTATAACATGCGTGTGTATGAGGTGCCTACCAATAGACCTATAGCACGTATTGATGAACCGGATCTAGTATTCAAAGATAGACATGAAAAATATGAGGCAATCGTTAAACATACAAAAGAACTGCATGAAAAGGGACAGCCAGTCTTAATCGGTACATTATCTATCGGTATCAATGAAGCACTCAGTGAAATGTTAAAGAAACAGAATATTCCTCATCATGTATTAAATGCAAAAAATGATGAAAATGAAGCTGAGATTATTGCGAAGGCAGGACAAAAGTTTGCAGTAACAGTTGCGACGAATATGGCTGGTCGTGGTACGGATATTAAGCTTGGAGAAGGTGTTGCACAGCTTGGTGGTCTTGCGGTACTTGGTAGTGAACGTCATGAAGCAAAGCGTATCGATAATCAGTTGCGTGGACGTTCTGGTCGTCAAGGTGATCCAGGCTTCTCTAGATTCTATTGTTCCATGGATGATGATTTGATTGTGGAATATCATACAGACGAAAGTGAAGGCATGATTGAGCGCTTTGAACATGATAAAGAGAATATCAATAAGATGAGAGCACTCATTGACCGCACGCAAGAAAGAGCAGAAGGTCTACACTTTGATACACGTAAAAATACACTTGAATATGACGATGTATTAATGGCACAACGCCATTTGATCTATGACCAACGAGATAAGGTGCTTGATCTTGAGGATATGGAACCACTCGTTTATGAACTTGTGAAGGAGAATGTTTCTGCTGCAATTGAAGGATATTATCAGATTCCAAATAAGAATGATGCAAAGGAGAAACTTGCACAATATTTAAATAGTTTAGGAATTGATGGTAAACAGTATGCAGAGACAATCCACAGAGGATCACAAGAAGAGATTACGGATGCGATTACAGATGTCTACCATAAACAGACTGCAGAGCTTCCACAAGAAGAACTACAGCGAATGGTAAAGTTTATCTTCTTACAGATTCTTGATCGTGAGTGGATTCACCATGTGGATGTGATGGAACATTTGAAGACGAGTGTTCGCTTACGCAGTTATGCGAATGTAAAGCCAATTGACGCATATCGTGAAGAGGGCTTTAATCGCTTCAATGCCATGATGCAGAATATCTCTGAACAGACGGTTTCTACATTGTTGCATATTCAAACAAATATTGAATCAGATATGTAAGCATGATGGAAACTAGAGTACTAATCAAATGGTATTCTGGTTTTTTTGTATGCATGATACTAGAAAATGATATGGTTTTCAGAAATAAAGTCTGTGTAACAGTGAAAAACTTACAAGTACAGATATAAATCATAAAAATAATATTGTTAGGGGGTACTATTTTGTGAAAAAATGGTCTATCATGTTTTTAATAAATGGAGGGAACATAATAATGAAAAGATTGAGTATCTCTTTGGTTACTCTTGTTTTAGCTGCATCTCTTGTTGGCTGTAACAAGGCAACTGAGACAACAACGTCCAGTAAAATGAAGCCTGGTACATATACAGCTTCTACTGCTGGTATGAACGACGATGTTACGGTAGAAGTAGAAGTAACAGAAAATGAAATTAAGTCAGTTAAGGTGACTTCTCACGCTGAAACTCCAGGTATCGGTGGGGAACTTGTTGACAAGGATGGAAAGGTTGTTACAACTGGGGGTGTAGCACCTGTTCAATTAATTCCAGAAGAAATCGTTAAGAATCAAAGCTTATCAGTTGATAATGTGACTGGTGCGACAATTACATCAGGAGCTATTAAGACTGCTGTTAAGGACGCTATCAAACAAGCAGGTGGCGATCCAGATGCATTTAAGAAAGAAGTAACTTACGAAGATAGAAAAGACGTTGAAGCTGACGTAGTCGTAGTAGGTGGCGGTGGAGCTGGTCTTGCGAGTGCTGTTGAACTCTTACAGAATGGTAAGAGTGTAGCAATTATCGAAAAAGCCGGTGAAATCGGTGGTGATACATTAGTTTGTGGTGCGATTTATAATGCACCAGACCCAGCATTACAACAACATGCTGAAATGAGTGATGCTGTAAAGACTACAATTGAGAAGGCTTTAGCTGAAACTCCAATTAATGATCAACATGCAGCATTACAAGCTGAAGTGCAAGCACAATGGGATGCATATAAGGCTGCTGGTAGAACTGATCTATTTGATTCCAAGGAATGGTATGCATTACAGACTTGGATCAATGGTGATAAGGTTGCAAATCTCGATCTTGTTAAGGCATTATGCTATAACGCATTTGGTGGATATGAATGGATCGAATCCATGGGTATGAAATTCCAGGATAAGATTTCACAGGGTGCTGGTTCCTTATGGCAACGTACACATACATCTACAATGAAGATGGGTACAGGCTTTATCTCCGTATACGCTGATATGCTTGAAAAGTATGGCGATAAGGTTACATTATTAACAGAAGCTACAGCTACAAAGCTTGTACTTGATAATAATAAAGTTACGGCTGTTAAGGCTACGGATAACCATACAGGTAAGGAAATTACATTTACAGCTAAGGATGGCGTCGTATTAGCTACTGGTGGTTTCGGTGCTAACGCTAAGATGGTTCAGGAATACAATACAACAGGTAAGTGGCCAGATCTTTCTAAGACAGGCACAACAAACCGTTTCTCAGCATCACAGGGTGATGGTATCACAATGGCTAAGGATGCTGGTGCTTCCTTAACAGATATGGAACAATTACAGCTTCTATATCTAGGTAACTTGGTAGATGGTCAGATTTCTAAGTTCCCAGCACGTGCAGTTAACGGTACAGACCAGATTATCTTTATCAATAAGGAAGGTAAGCGTTTCGTTCGTGAAGACGGTCGTCGTGACCAGATTTGCGGTGGTGTTCTAAATCAAACTGATAAGATGTTCTATATCCTTGAAAGTGGCGATGGTGCTGGTTATAAGGATATCAAGGATCCAGAGTGGAGAAGTGGTGACGGATTCACATTTGAATACCTTGAAAAGAATGGATTCATCATTTACGCTGATACATTAGAAGAACTCGCTAAGAAGTTAGATATGGATCCTGCAACATTACAGGCAACTGTAGATGAATTCAATAAGAGTGTTGAAAGTGGAAGTGATGAATTCGGAAGAACTCTATACTCTACAAAACTCGAGCATGGACCATGGGTTGTAACTCCTCGTCAAGCTTGTGTTCACCATACAATGGGTGGTGTAACAATCGATGCGGAAGCACGTGTACTCAATGAAAAGGGAGAGCCAATCAAGGGCTTATATGCTGCTGGTGAAATTACTGGTGGTATCCACGGTGCAAACCGTTTAGGTGGTAACGCTGTAGTAGATACAGTTGTATTTGGTAAGTTATCTGCTGATACATTACTCGCTGACACAAAATAGTAAGTCATAAGAATTAATAAGTTAAGGTCTGAGTTCGCTCAGACCTTTGTTGTAAACAGGGAGAAATGAATATGAATAAACTTATAAAGGCATTTCTTACATGTACGATTATTTTTTTAGCAGGATGTAATCTATTTCCCGAGAAAAGTAAGAAGCCTGTTATTTATCTATATCCAGAGAACACAACTGAGGTTGATGTAAAAGTAAATCTTGATGGTAAGTTTACCACAACATATCCAAAGTACAATGATGGCTGGAATGTTGTTGCAGAGCCGGATGGAACACTACATGCACTAGATAACAAGGATTCGTATTACTGCTTATTCTGGGAAGGTGTTGTGAATTATACTCCAGACTTTTCAACTGGCTTTGTTGTAAAAGGGTCAAATACAGAAGCTTTCTTGGAAGAAGCACTCACTAAACTAGGATTAAATGATCGTGAGAGAAATGAGTTTATCATTTACTGGTTACCATAATGCAGGAAAATGCCTATAACTTAATCTCTTTCCAGAATGAAAACTATACAGATCACGCTGAATTAGATATTTCACCAAAGCCAGATACAGTGATTCGTGTCATGATGGCTTGGAAACCGTTGCAAGAATCAATAATGATTCAACCGCAAAAGTTAGACGGTGTAGAACGTAAGGGTTTTACAGTGGTTGAATGGGGTGGAACGGAATATAAATAGTAATATTTCTCAAAGATAATACTTCTGTTATACTTAGAAACAAGGAGAATGAATAGATGAAAATAAGAAAGTTTTTACTTGGCTTGATTGCCATGGCACTTCTTTGTGTAATTTCACCTGTACATGCAGAAGAAACGAATGCTGATTTCGATCAGTTTATGCGAAATGAATTCATCCAAATGATGGAAGATGATTATACATCATTACATTTTGCATTAAAGGATTATGAAAAATATGGTATTACAAAACCACAGCCAACGATTGGTGAACCTCCAACTTTAGATAACTCAAAGAGTATCGCAAAAGTAGAGGAGTCTTTAAAGGGATTAGAGAAGTTCAATTATGACGAGTTGTCAGATATACAACAGCATGATTACGATACATATAAGTATTACTTAGAAAGTACTCGTGAACTCTTGAATTATCCAATGTTTGATTTCCAGTTCTTACCAAATCGTGGTATTCAGAGTAATTTAATTACAAACTTTACAGAATTTGTGTTCTACAAGCAAGAAGATATCGATGATTATTTATCTGTATTAGAGAGTGTTCCAGCATATATTGAAGGTGCACTAGAAGTTACGCGTACGCAGGTACAAAATGGTTACTTCATGACAGATGATGCTTTAGATAGTACATTAGATGGAATTGAAAAGTTTGTTGCAAAGACAGACAATAACCCACTCATTCAGATTTTTAATCAGAATGTAGATAAGTTTGAGGGCTTGAGTGAGGAACAGCGTACTGCATATAAGGAAAAGAATCGTGATTTTATCTTAAACACATACATTCCTGAATATCAGAAGCTTGCACAAGAACTTGAAACATTCCGTGGGACACGTACATCATTAAGTTTGTATGATTTACCTGATGGAAAAGAATATTACGCAGCGTTATTACGTTCAAAGTCAAGTTCATCCGCTTCTTTACAAGAATTATTTGAATTAACAGATGAGCAGTTAAAGAAGTTAATTGATGAAGCTAGATCTTTGTATTTGAACGCTAAGAAGAATGATAACTTAGAAGAAGCATTACCAGAGAAGGATCCTACAGAGATTCTAAATACATTACAAGGACATTTACAGGAGTTTCCAGAAGGTCCTGCAGTAACATTTACAGCAAGTTACTTAGATCCATCTGTTGCTAATGATGCGATTGTTGCGTACTACATGCAGCCACCAATTGATGATTTCTCTAACAATGTGATTAAGATTAATGGTGATAATGTAAATTCAACAAATGAAATGTATACTACTTTAGCACACGAAGGTTTCCCTGGACACTTATTCCAGATTACTTGGTATTTGAATACAAATCCAAATCCATTACGTACACAGCTCAGCAATATTGGTTATACAGAAGGTTGGGCAATGTATTGTGAGGATGTTTCTTGGGCATATTCTGAATTAAATGATGGTGCAAAGGAAGAAAATCGTATCAATACAAACCTAAACTACATCTTACCTGCACAGGCTGATTTCTTAGTAAATGGCATGGGATGGGATGAGAAGAAGTTAGGAAAGTATTATGAATCATTAGGATTAAATGCTTCTGCAGCTTCAAATGTTATTTCAACTGTAACACAAGAGCCTGGTTCTATCGTGCCTTATGGTATTGGTTTAACATACTATCTTCACTTCCGTGATCAAGCGCAGGCTGCTCTTGGAAAGAAGTACGATGTAGTAGAATTCAATCGTATGTTACTAACACATGGTGATCGTCCATTCGATATCGTACAGAAGGATCTAGAGAAATATCTTGAAGCTAGTGGTGCTAGTGCTACAACTCCTAGTTCTAACAAACCATTTGTTAATCCAGGTAAGATTGGTCTTTGGGTATCGTTAGCAGCTACAGTGTTAATTTTAGTTGTTGTTTTCGTTCGCAAGAGAAGAGAAAATAACTATCAATAAAATAGTGAAAAATCATACCGAAGTGGTATGATTTTTTATATAAGAGGAGCAAGTACTAAAATGGATAACCAATGGACAGAATGGTTGCATCAAGAATGGAAAAAAGAATATTTCTTGGAGTTATCGAAGTTTTTGAAAAATGCCTATGAAACAAAAGAAATATATCCACCTAAGCAGCAGGTTTTTTCCGCATTTCAGCACTGCGATTATTCGGATATTAAAGTAGTTATTCTTGGCCAAGATCCATATCATCAAAAAGGCCAGGCACATGGTTTGTGTTTCTCAGTTAACCCGGGGGTGAAGATACCACCGAGTCTTTTAAATATGTATAAGGAATTACAAACAGAATATGGCTATCCAATTCCAAATAACGGGTATCTTGTACCATGGGCAAAGCAAGGCGTATTTCTGTTGAATACGGTGATGACGGTAGAAGATTCTCATCCACAAAGTCATGCTGGCATGGGGTGGGAAATATTCACTGACCATGTGATTCAAAAAATCAATGAAAAGAAAGAGCCGGTGGTCTTCCTGTTGTGGGGAAGAGCGGCTAGAAATAAAGCATGCATGATTGATAAAACGAAGCATCTTGTTTTAGAGGCAGCACATCCATCACCTTTATCTGCATACAATGGTTTCTTTGGATGTAATCACTTCAAAAAAGCAAATGAATTTCTAGAGAAAAACAACCGTAAGGGGATTGATTGGCAGATTAAAGATATTTGAGATTTTCATCAAAAAAATTGAATAAAAAAACGAGATATTTTACATATGGTAATGTTCTGATTATCAATATTAGTTTATAATGTAAGCGTATCCATAGTTTTGATTAAGGAGGACTTTATGAGATCTAATGCAATGGTTGCGATGATTCTTGCCGGTGGCCGCGGAAGCCGTCTGCATGACTTGACGAAGAAAGTCGCAAAGCCTGCAGTGCATTTTGGAGGAAAGTATAGAATTATTGATTTTCCACTGAGTAATTGCGCAAATTCAGGAATTAACACAGTAGGTGTATTAACACAATATGAATCCGTTTTATTAAATGCTTATGTCGCAAAAGACCAGTTCTGGGGCCTTGATACAAATGATGGTGGTGTATTCGTTCTTCCACCACGTGAAAGAGATCAGAAAGGTTTTGAAGTATATCGTGGAACAGCAGACGCAATCACACAGAATATTGACTTCTTAGATAGTATTGAACCAGAATATGTACTTATATTATCTGGTGACCATATCTATAAGATGAACTATGAGAAGATGTTAAAGCATCATATCGCAAAGGGCGCTGATGCGACAATCGCTGTATTGCAGGTGCCAATGAAGGAAGCTTCTAGATTTGGTATCATGAATTGCGATAAGAATGATATGGTTCAGGAATTTGAGGAGAAGCCTGCGCATCCAAAGAGTAATTTAGCTTCCATGGGCATTTACATCTTTACGTATAAGACACTACGTAAATACTTACTTGAAGATGATAAGAATGAACAGTCCTCACATGACTTTGGCAAGGATATCATTCCTGCATACTTAGATGATAATAAAGTTCTAGCAGCATATCGCTTTAAGGGATACTGGAAAGATGTTGGAACAATCGATTCACTTTGGGAATCCAATATGGATCTATTGAAGAATGACAATGCTTTAAACTTAGGTGATCCTGATTGGAAGATTTACACAGAAGATGTTAATGCACTACCACAGTTCATTGGTGAAAATGCGGTTGTACGTAATAGTTACATCACACAGGGTAGTGTAGTATTGGGCAAAGTCAACAATTCCGTCTTAGGTACAAACTCCTTTATTGATGAAGGTGCTGATGTACAGGACTCCGTCATCTTAACAGGCGCTAAGATTGGTGCAGGTGCGAAAATTACACGTTGTATCGTTGCGGATAATGTAGAAATTGGACCTGGTGTTGTATTAGGTTCAGCAGATAGTGATCATATTGAATTGATTGCTAAGAATGTTACGGAGTAGGAGGAGAAATCATGAAAGCTTTAGGTATTATTTCATTTGAAGATAGTTCCGTTAATATTGAGGGACTTGGTGATTTCCGACCTGTTCCAGCAACAGCGTTCATGGGAAGATATCGTATTATTGACTTCATCCTCAGTAATATGACAAACTCAGGTATCGATAGCGTTCAAGTTTACTGTAAAGAAAAGCCACGTAATCTCATCGAACACTTAGGGGATGGACGTCATTACAACATCAACTCCAAACGTGGTAAATTACGTATCTTATTTGGTGAAAAGACATTCTCTTCGCCTGTATATAATCATGATATTGCAAACTATATCTTGAACATGCAGTACATTGAGAAAGATAAGAATCCATATGTTGTTATCGCACCAAGTTATTTCATCTATGATATTGACTTTAGTGAAGTATTAGATGCACATATCGAAAGTGGTGCAGATATTACAGCACTCTATACAAATACATCAGATGCTAAGACAGCATTCCATGAATGTGATACATTCACAATGGATAAGGATAAGAGAGTTCTTTCTATTGATAAGAATCGCGGTAAATACAAAACACGTTCTGTTTCCTTAGAAGCATATGTGATGAGAAAGGACTTGTTTATTACATTAGTTAAGACAGGTGCAGAAATTTCATCACTCTACTGGTTCAAGGATGTATTACGTGAAGTAGTAAATGAAGTAGATATTCGTGGATATGCAGTAAAGGGATTTGTTGCATGTATCAATAATCAAAAAGAATACTATCGTCTTAACATGTTGTTGAAGGATTACAAGGTTGCCTTTAACTTATTCAAGTCAAATTGGCCAATCTATACGCATACAAATAACTCTAGTCCATCCATATTTGGAGAAGATTCAGATGTTAGCGCTAGTGTTGTTGCGAATGGTTGTGGAATTGAAGGCACCGTTAAGAATTCCATTATCAGTAGAAATGTTAAGGTTGGTAGAGATGCAGTGATTGAGAATAGTATCGTATTACCAGGTGCTGTTATTGGTGAGGGTGTTCACCTTGATCATGTCATTGTTGATAAGTACGCAACAATCCATAAAGTAAAAGAACTTGTTGGAACAGAAGATAATCTGATTTACGTAAAGCGTAGAGATTGTATCTAGGAAGCGAGGAGTATTCAATGAGCAGATCTGTATTGTTTGTAGCAGGCGAAGGCTTACCGTTTATTAAAACTGGAGGTCTAGCAGATGTTATCGGTAGTTTACCAAGAACATTAGCGAAGCGTGGACATGATGTACGTGTTGCCTTGCCTTTATACAAAAAAATTATTGAGAAACATTATGATAAGCTAGAAAGACTTGGTACAATTCAAGTTCGTTCTGGATGGATTGACCAACCAGCAACGTTCTATCGTTGTGATGTAGATGGAGTAATGTATTACTTTGTTGAACATCAAGGATATTTCGAAAGAGATGGTCTATATGGTTATGAGGATGATGGCGAAAGATTTGCCTTCTTCCAACGTGCTGTATTAGATATGATTTATTTTATCAACTGGTGGCCAAATATCATTCATGAAAATGACTGGCAGACGGGCATGATGCCTTTAATGGCACATGCATGTTATGCGGATGACTATCGTTATCAACAAATCAAGCACGTCTATACAATTCACAACTTGGCATTCCAAGGTAACTTTGGTGTTGAAATGATGGAGAGTTGTCTAGGACTTGATTACAGTTATTTCGATAATGGTTCCATTAAATTTGATACAGGTATCAGCTTTATGAAGGCTGCGATTGTATACGCAGATAAGATTACAACAGTATCTCCAACATACGCTGAAGAGATTTTGACACAAACCTATGGTGAACGTATGGATTCTGTATTACGTTATCGCCGTGGGGACCTTTGGGGTATTGTAAATGGTATTGATACTGTAGATTGGAATCCAAAGACGGATAAGCATCTTGCGAAGAATTTCGATATTCGAAACTATGTTTCTGGTAAGAAGGAAAACAAGAAGGCTCTACAGGAAACACTTGGCTTAGAGGTGAAGAGCGATGTTGCGCTCATCGGTATTGTATCTCGACTAACAGAACAAAAGGGCATGTATATGGTCACAGAGAAGTTACGTGAGATTATGGACCAGAATGTTCAGTTTGTTGTGCTTGGTACAGGTGAAGCAAACGCAGAGAATGCATTTAAGTGGTTAGAGTCTGAATATAAAGGTAGAGCAGTATACTATTGCGGATATAACGAAGATCTTGCCCACCTTATCTATGCGGGTTGTGATATGTTCTTTATGCCTTCCATCTATGAACCATGTGGAATTGGTCAGCTAATTGCCATGCATTATGGTACACTTCCAATCGTACGTGAAACTGGTGGTCTAAAGGATACAGTGCATCCATATAACCAATATACAGGGGAAGGAAACGGCTTTAGTTTCTGGGCAGCAAATCCAAATGACATGATGTACACACTACGTTATGCATTAGAACAGTATTACAACAATAAGACTGGTTGGAAGGGTTTAGTGAAGAGTGCAATGAATACTGATGTAAGTTGGGATCAAAGCGCAAATCAGTACGAACAGTTGTATTACTCAATTTGTAACTGGGACTAAGTATTTACTGATATACAAATAGTAGAGGCAGGATTTATATCCTGCCTCTTTGGTGGTTTAGAATGATATTGTTTTATTAAAGTTCAATTGACTTGCGTCATTATGTTGAATTACAAGAATAATTTTATCTTGCTTGGATGCTAGATGATTTAAGTACGAATAGAATTTATCTCTTGTTTCTGTATCTAGTTCAGCATCTACTTCATCAATTAAAATCAAAGATACTTTCTCTTCTAAGGTCATTAACTTTGATAACAATACTTTCTTCTTCTCACCGCCTGAAAGTTCACTTTCATTGATGTGGTGTAGATTAGACATTTGTAATCTAGAAAGTATTTGATCTACTGTGTCGGAATTGAGAGTAGAATGAGAAATTTCCTCTAAGTATTTTTCGATTGATGTATTCAATACAGGCTCATGTTGGCTGATATAAGCGATGTTCTCATAATAAGAAGATATGCTGTATAAATCGATTTTTTCATTGTTGATGAGTACTTCTCCTGATGTAGGAGAATATTGATTCAATAGAATTCGAAATAGTGTTGTTTTACCAATACCATTTGTTCCTTTGACCAGGGCGAAATCACCTTTCAGTAATTTAAGAGAAAAGTGATCGAGAACATTTTTTGATTTATCTGGATATGAGAAAGAGATGTCTTTTAATTCAATTGAAGTAATATCGGTGATAAGCTTATCACCAGTCAGTGCAGGTAAATTTCGAATGTCAGAAATATTTGAAAAGCATATCTTATTTCTATTAATCTGTTGGAATAACAGTTCCATTCTCTGTCCTTGCGACATTAGGAAGTTAAATAGAATAATATAGAATGCTAGATTTGGTAATGAGTTTTGATAAACAGGTAGTGATAATAATATTGATAAGATAAATTGCATCAATGAATTATAGTTTTGCGTGAATGTACTGAAGAAATAAATCTTCTTGTCTTCTTTGACGGAAGAGGATATAAAATTTGCTATTCTAGTTTGCGTGATATTTACAAAGTAGGATAGTAGATTATTTGTTTTAATGTATTCAACTTTATCGGTATATTCATGCAGGGTGTTATAGTATTCTTTTAATTTTTGATTTGTGGATGTTGATGATTCTACAATAATTTTTCTAGAGATATACGAAATCATAATTCCTACGATGATTGAGCAGAGTAGAAACAGAGATATAAATAGGTCGATTGTAATAGAAAAAATAAGAAGTAAAATAATTAGCATTGCAGAACAAAGTAATGATGGGATATAGTTTCCTACAACACGGAATATATTCAGAATGTCATTGTACAAAGTATGACTGATTTTTGATGAATCAATATTTTTGTATTGCGTGTTATGGATTGATGTTTGACATTGATGAACTAAATAGGCAATATACTCTCCACCAAATTTATCTAAAGAGATTGACCATAATACATTAATGAATGAAGTACATACTAACAATAGACATAAAATCACTAAGTATTTAATTATCTCTGTTGAACTCGTGGAGATTTGATTTAAAATAAGCCTAAAGTAGATGATGGTTGCTAGATTGACAAGGGATACTAGGACTGTCATTAGGAATGATTTACAGAATGATAGTTTGAATTTCTTTGCGGCTTCTATAAAATATGAAACAATTGCTCAATTTTTAGTGAAAACTCCCTTCTAACGAAAGTGCCCTCTAATTGGGGTG
>NZ_CAUQGG010000019.1:0-20922 GCF_963517755.1 uncultured Solobacterium sp. | reverse complement strand
TTCAAGGCGATATGACAAAACCATTTCCATTTGAAAATGAAACGTTTGATATTATTTTTAATCCGGTTTCAAATGTATATGTAGAAGATTTAGAAAACATATATAAAGAAGCCGCTCGCGTATTGAAAAAGGGTGGATTATTAATGATTGGATTTATGAATCCTTGGATATACATGTATGATGCTGATATTGTATGGGACAAGCCTGATGAGGAATTACTTTTAAAGTTTTCAATACCTTTTAATTCAAGAGAGCTTGAAGAGGAAGGCAAGATAACCATAAATCCAGAATATGGATATGAATTTAGCCATACCTTAGAAACTCAGATTAGAGGACAACTTAAAAATGGTCTTGCTATGATAGATTTTTATGAATCGTGTGACAACAGACATAGATTATCTCATTATGGAAGTGACTATATAGCTACACTTTGCATTAAACTATAATGTGATAGAACGTACATTAGGAGAATACCCTGTTTTTTATGCAATATTTAGGAAATCTCAAGAAACGGTCCATTGACCATAGAAAATAACAACAGCATAATTTATCTATAGTCATTATGGAGGATTTGTGATGTCAAATGAAAAAGTTACGATGTTATCAACATCAGATAAGAAAGCATATATTAAAATGTTAACGGATGATTTACCAGTATTTCGTGCTCGTATTGGAATCTCGCAAGAAGAATTATGCATGATTCTAGGTATCTCTCGTCAGACATATAGTGCAGTGGAAACCGGCAGACGTCAAATGAGTTGGCATACATTCTTAACGCTGCTACTGTATTTTAGTTACAACGTTAAAACAAAGACCATGCTAGAAGATAGTAGAATTATCTCTGGTAAACTAGCAGAATTGCTAAATTATACACGACGCTAAATAGATTTTTAATTAATAGTGTTATAATGAAGTCCTATTGCGGAGGTGCCAAATGATTTGTAAGAATTGTGGAAAAGAAATATCTAACAAAAGCAAGTTCTGCGGTTATTGCGGCGCAAAGGTTGTAGAACAGATAGAACAATCACAACCTGAGGCTGTAAAAGAGAGTATGTTTTCAAGGTTTCATTTCTACAAGTCTGATCTTATTACACTATGGAAGGCTGCGGGAAATCCTTTCCAAGGCGTTGAGATATCATTTTCGGCATCAGTTGTTATTGTGATATTGAATCTGATTGCGAATATTTTAATCCTAAGATGTATCACCTGTGGAATTGGACTAACAATTTTCTTTGTGGGAAGTATTTATACATATTGTTATTTGAACCGCAAAGAAGGACAAAAACCAGAGAATGTATACTGTGATGTGGCGCGAATTATATTTGTTCCTACAGTATTTATATTACTCGCGGGAATATTTATTTTCTTCCAAACGCTTGAAGCACTATGGGTATGGGCAATGCTTCTATCGATGTCATTTTGTATGGGCTCTCTTTTTGCGACAGTGAAGAGAGGAAACCAGTTCTTAATGATTGCGTTAATTACGTCTATGTATGCAGTTATTCTTACGATACTCGTTTCTCAACATACACTTGGAAAGTTCTTTGGTCTAGTTTCATTACTGGGATTTAGAACGCTGTGGTAAGTGATGAGATATTATCGTAGAAAGAAAAGAGTAAAGAGAACGTGGGCCATTGCTATTGCGGTGGTAATCTGTTTTATATTAATGACAATTCGCAATATTTATATGCAAGCATATCGTGCAAGACAATTCTTACTAGAGGAACAGCTTGTTGAGACTGATCCAAACATGCATACATATAACTGGGATAACTTAACATGGCGTAATGGGCTTCCAACCTATGAGGATGATTCATATACATCTGTGATTGGTATTGATGTTTCATCTCACCAAAAGTCAATCGATTGGTCGGCTGTTAAAAACAATGGTGTGAAGTTTGCGATGATTCAAATTGGATATCGTGGGTATGAAACAGGTGCTCTTATGGATGATGCATACTTTGAAGAGAATATCCAAGGTGCAATAGAAAATGGAATTGATGTAGGTGTTTATTTCTTCTCCCAAGCAGTTTCTGCGGAAGAAGCACGTGCTGAGGCGGACTTTGTCCTAGAACGTGTAAAGAAATACAAACTACAACTTCCAATTGTATTTGACTTAGAAGAAGTAAGTAATGCGACAGATCGTGTAGAAAATACGACCTCTGAGGAGCGTACGCAAGCTGCTGTTACATTTATGAACCATATAAAAAATGCTGGCTACCAAGCAATGGTATACAGCAGTTCTCAATTATTTGAGACGGTATTTGATATAAATTATCTACATGATTATGATTTTTGGGTAGCAGATTATTCCTCTGTACCAAACTTTAATTATCATTTTAGTATCTGGCAGTATACAGATGCCGGAACAGTAGATGGTATCTCCACAAACGTTGATATGAATGTCATGTTTGTAAAAAAATAGTTATTCATTGACAGGTTCTTCGTAAAGAGTGGAACCTGTTTTTTCTATTTCTGCACTTCCTTTTGTTAGGTCTGAGAATGTGTCTTGTAGATTTTCCTCGTTACTTGCAAAGTATGCATGGGCGTCATCATCATAATCAAAACTAGCATCACTTGTATGATTGCGTATCCAGTTTTCTACGCTACCGATATATTCATATGGGTATTTTACATGCCAGGTAGCGATAGATACGTCTATTACTTTATAGGCATCTTGTAAAACTGCTGTGGTTGCGCCACCGTATGCACGAATTAATCCACCGGCTCCAAGTTTAATCCCACCAAAGTAACGCACGACGCAGACTACCGTATCAGATAATCCTGCTTTGCGAATTGCTTCAAGGATAGGGATGCCAGCAGTACCTGCAGGTTCATGATTATCATTAGATTTTTGATACGCATCGTTTTCTCCGACGATATATGCAGTACATACATGCGTCGCATCACGGAATTCGTCACGGATGTAGTCGATGTATGCTTTGGCTTCTTCTTCGCTCTTTGCGACTGTAGCACAGGCGATAAAACGTGATTTTTGGATGACAGTTTCTTTACGGAATTCATTTTTTAGACGCATGATAACCTCTTTCATAAATCATTATAGTATAATATACGCAGGTAAAAAATATGGGAAAAATTAAACAATTAGATACATTAACAGCGAATATGATTGCGGCTGGTGAGGTCGTAGAAAGACCGATGGGTGTCGTTAAGGAACTTGTGGAGAACGCAATTGATGCAGGTAGTACTCGCATTGAGGTCAATATCACAGAAGGTGGAATCCAACGCTTAAGTGTCATTGATAATGGTTGTGGTATGGATGCACAGGATGCACAACTCTGTTTTGGTCGTCATGCGACATCAAAGATTCAATCACAGAATGATTTATGGTCCATTCATACATTGGGCTTTCGAGGCGAAGCACTACCATCGATCGCTTCTGTATCTAGGATGGTATTAAGCACATCTGATGGTAAGGATGCGACAAGAGTTGTCGTTGCCTATGGCAATACGGAAAGTGTTACACCATATCCATGTAACCAGGGAACAGAAATCTCAGTAGAAGGTCTATTCTATCAGACACCTGCACGTCTTAAGCATATGCGCTCCGCTGCATATGAAGCATCTCTCATTCAGGATGTTGTTTCGAAGTTTGCGTTATCCCATCCAGAGATTGCGTTTATTTTGCGCAGTGATGATAGAGAATCCTTCCGCACTAGCGGACAGGGCAATCTTTTAGAGGTTGTATATCAGGTGTTTGGCAGAATGGCCGCAGAGAATGCGATTCCTGTAGATTTTAGTGACTTTGATTATAGTGTGAAGGGTTATCTCATCAAACCAAATATCACACGTGCTAGCCGTACAGGAATGAATCTATTCCTAAACGGTAGAATGGTAAGAACCTATAAATTATATAAAGCAGTACAAGATGGTTATGAAGACTTCATTGTAAAGGGTAGATATCCAATTTGTGTCTTAGATATAGCAATGGATCCTCATCTTTTAGATGTAAACGTACATCCTTCCAAATGGGAAGTACGTTTATCAAAGGAAATTCAATTAGAAACACTTATTAAAAACAATGTCGCAAATATGTTGCGTGGCACGGTTCTTGCGCCTGCGGCGGAAGTCCGTGAAGCAAGACAAGAATATTATCAACCAATTTCTTTCGATACTGACCGTTTGATACAGGAAGCAGAGTATCGTAAGGAACAAGAGCGCAGACAATCTGTTGTTGAGCCAGTTATTTCTACCGCACAAGAAGTAAAAGTTGAGAAACAAGAAATAACTTTAGAAGAAGAAATCAAGGAAACAGAAGCTGAACTCAAACGTGTCTCGTCGCAGTTTGAACAGGAATATCCAGAATATAAGCCTCAGAAACAAGTCTTTCCACCGATGGAAGTCATCGGTCAACTCCATGAGAAATTTATCCTCTGCTCAACAGAGAAGGGGCTTGTCATCATCGACCAACATGCGGCACAAGAACGTGTACATTACGAAGAATACAAAGCAAAGCTAAACCAAGATCCTGTGATGATGGATTGTTTAGTGCCAATTACAATTCATGCGGGTAACGATCTTGTACGACGGGTTGAAGAAATCAATGCGGCAGTGGAAGATATCCATGTTGTATTTGAACCATTTGGAAAAGATACATTAGTTGTACATAGTGTACCAGTATGGATGCAGGATATTGATGAAACACAATTCTTGAATGATGTAATTGATCTGTTTAAGAATGATCGTGATATAAAATATGCACGCATGGAAAAGAAGAAGATTGCGACAATGGCTTGTCACCATTCCATTCGCTTTAATCGTAGCTTAACAATGGATGAAATGAAGGAAGTTGTGCGTCAATTATCTCTATGTGAAAATCCATATCATTGTCCACATGGTAGACCAACCTTTATCACACTGGATGAAAAGACCTTAGTAAAGGAATTCTTACGATGAAAAAAGTAATTGTCATTGTTGGCCCTACTGCAGTAGGAAAGAGTGAATTTGCGATTGAACTTGCGAAGAAGTTAAGTGGAGAAATCATCAGTGGAGATTCCATACAGGTTTATGAAGGCTTGGATATTGGCTCTGGCAAGGTGACAATCCAAGAAATGGATGGTGTACCACATCATCTGATTGATATCTATACGACCAAACAAAGCTATACAGTTGCGGACTTTCAAGCAAAAGCGAGAGATTTAATAGACAATAGTGAGAAACCGATGATTATCTGTGGTGGTACAGGTCTCTATATTAAGGCATGCTTGTATGATTATCAGTTCAGTGATGAAAGTGGTGCTGGTATTGATGGGGACTTAGAAAACTACAGTAATGAAGAACTGTACAAGCAACTAGTAGAATTAGATCCTAAACAAAGTGAGAAGATTCATCCAAACAATCGACAGCGCCTATTACGAAGTCTGACTATTGCAAGAAGAAGTCCAAAAGTACAGAGTGAAATGATAGCTGAACAAGATCATCGTATGTTGTATGATGCACGCATTATCGGCTGTACAATGCCGCGTGAAGAGCTCTATGCACGCATTAATGCACGTGTAGAAAAGATGTTTCAAGCAGGTTTAAAACAAGAGGTAGAAAGCTTATTACAGCATGGGGTATCTTTTACAGATGCATGTATGAAGGGAATTGGCTATCGTGAATGGGAAGGATATTTTGAAGGAAAGAAATCCCTTGAAGAAGTTAAAGAAGAGATTCAAAAACATTCTCGCCAATTCGCAAAGCGACAGTATACGTGGTTCCATCATCAGATGGATGTAGAATGGTTTGAAAATAACAACGCTATACAACGTCAAGAAATGCTAGATGACTTGGTACATTGGTATCAAAAATAAAAACAAATCTTAAAATATACAATTTGACTTTAGGTCAAATAGTCATATAATAATATTGTCAGGAGGACTTAACAATGAGTGAATTTGACAGAAACAATGTTTATGGAGCTTATGATGAGCAAGCTGGTCTCAAAGCTTATATAACAAAAGTATTTACACACATGGGAATTGGTTTAACGATTACAGCGGCAGTTGCGTATCTTTTCTACCACTCCCTAGTCACAAGAGGAACATTAGCACGTATCGTATTCTTTAGTGATTTTGCATTTTTTATCCAGATTGGTTTATTGATTTCGCAGTTTGTATTAGTAATTTCTCTCAATACGGCAATTACACGTTTATCAAAAGGCGCATGTAATGCATTGTTCTTAACATACGCAGCTCTAAGTGGTGTTACATTTGGCGTTATTCCACTTGCGTATGGAGTAGGCGTTGTATTCCAAGCGTTTGTATTTGCGGCAATCTTATTTATCAGTTGTGCAGTGATTGGTCATGTTACAAATGTTGATTTAACAAAGTATCAAGGAATCTTACTTGGAGGATTATTTGCGTTAATCATCGCAAGTGTCGTATCCATCTTTATTCCAGCATTACGTGATAATCTATTGATTGCATATCTTGGACTATTTATCTTCATGATTTATACAGCATTTGATATTCAACGTATCAAGCAGTTCTACTATATGTCAGCTGATGGAACAGATCAAAGAGATAAACTTGCCATCTATGGTGCATTACAGTTATATCTAGACTTCGTCAATATGTTCCTATACTTACTAAGAATTTTAGGTAGAAGAAGACGTTAATCACAAATCAATGTTAAAATAATGACAGGTCGTAAAGACCTGTCATTTTTCACCAGGAAGGAGGATTGATGGATGAAAGTCGCAGAACTAAATTTTACAGTGATGTATCAGAAGTATATTACGATTGAAGCGGATGATTTAACAGAACTGTTAAAAGATAAGATTGAAGTACATCAGGATGATTGTTATGCGGTATGTTCAGCGTACTGTACAGAAGACGGAATGTTGATGTTTAATGTGCTATCCATCGGTAATTCATGGGAAACATGTCTTAGAGGAATGGATAATCCAGAGATGCTTGGGTTCTATACGATGGAACAAGTATGTAATCGTGAAGTCAGAGTTGTTAATGAAACGGTGCAAATGGTAAAGAAGAATGCCTCATGGATTGAAAAGACAGAAACGAAGGATGAAGACTTACGACGTTTGCGAAAAGATGAAAGATTAGACGCATTACGTGATCCATTCTATCCAGATACTGTACTAGCAGGTGTCATGCATGGTTCTATTATCCACGAGATAACAGTGCGCTTAACAGGAATCCATGGGCCGTTTGTTGTAGGTGAAGTAGATGAAGAACCTAGTCAAGAAATTGGATTACACTTTACAGATAAAGTATGGGCAATCCCATATTACACAGATGATGAAGCACATTTGATTATCTTATTCGGTGGAGAAACACTCAGCGAAGAAGAGTCAGAAGTGTTAGAAAAAATTGTAAATGAGACAGGGAAATTAGGGATTGATTTTTCTGGAATCTCTATGAAGAGTTAGGAGAATAACATGAGCCAAAGCCAAGATATTAGATATACTTGTCCTTATTGTCATAAGGAATTTGATACAACAATCTATACAGCAATCAACGCCGAACAAGATCCAGATCTCAAGGAAGCGTGCATTAGTGGAGATATTTTTAGACATACATGTCCACATTGTCAACATGCATTCATGATCCAACCACCACTTGTGTATTCTGATCCATCAAGAAAATTCTTGATTTGGCTTAGTCAACAAGAGCCTGCAGAGTCTTTGAAACAGTTGGCACAGCCACTTGTAAAGCAAGGATTTAAGTTAAGACGTTGTGCTACAGTACAAGAATTCGCCGAAAAAATACAGATTTTTGAAGATGGTGTAGATGACATCATGGTAGAGCTTGCAAAATATGACAGCTTTATTGAGTATATCGACAATAAAAAAGGAACTACAGAAGATGTGACTGGTATTGAATATCAACATACCGAAAACGATGTAATGAAGATTAATGTACGAGCAGATGATAAGGGAATGTCATTCCTAATACCAATTAGTGTTCTTGAAGAAGAGATGAAAGTAGATAAAGATCGCTTCGCGATTGACGAAACAGATTTTCCACGTATCAATCATGATTGGATTATCAGTGCTTATACAGAAGCGGCTGGCAAGGCTTAAACAATCGTATAATACAGGTTATAAGAAGTGCATGCATGGTTTTCGATAAACATGCATGCACTTTTTGAAAATTTTTCATACAGATGTTCAAAAATGTATAAAATAATAAAATTTATTTTGACTAAACTATGTAAATTATTTTGATAATACTTATAATAGAAATTGTCGGTATGTAGTGACGGTGGTTAGATGCCACTCATTCGAATGATAATTAAGAAGGGAAAAAGAATAAAATGAACAAAAAGGGCCGTGATTTCGTGGTTGCAACAAATGTATTTAGTCATTGCATTCAAGCAATTAAGGCGGAAGAAATCAAATCAACAAAGCTTAAGGGCGCAGAAACAATGTTACTATTATATTTAGGCTTTAACCCTGAAGGCTTAACAAACACAGAATTAGTTGAATGTAGCAAGATGGACAAGGCAGCAGTTTCTAGATCTCTTGCCGAGTTAGCAAAAGGAAAATTCATTCGTTTTGAATATCGCAACGGTAAGAGCAGATATGGAGCACATGCTGTACTAACTACAACAGGTAAAGAAGTTACAGAACATATTGTGGAAAGAATCGGTAAGGTTCTTACAAAGGCACTTGGTCATTTAAGCGCTGAAGAAAAGAAGTCTTTTGTGGCAAATATGGCTACTGTTGCATCTGCTATGCTAGAGATAGTAGAATAGTTATGGTGAAATAAGATAGAGTAATCTATCTTTTTATTTATATGGAGGAAATATGAAAGACTATACTATTTTAGGAAGAGTCGCAAGTGGATTAGGGATTGCATACGATAAGGATGCAGGTGTAGCTTGTGCTACAGAAATGGGATATACATATGCATTAACAACATTTCAAAATGTATATACAATTATCGCCAAGTTCAGCCTTGTTGACCAAGACAATCGTAAACCAAATGATTTAAATCTACGTGGACTTGTAAGTGCAGTGAAGAAGGTTGGCAGTGCAAAGGCAAATGGAAATGTTGTTACTATCACATTCAAAACAGCTTTAACTGCAAATGGAAAAGCGAAGAATGTTATTTCTTCAATTCCAGAAGTTATTAACTGGTTCCATATGAATGGTTATTCTAACTGTGCTGAAGAAACATTAGAACCTGCAGATACAAAAGTATTTATTAATCGTGGCGTGATTCACTTCTATACAGAGGAAGTTGCGAATCAAATGTTGACGGAACGTGCTGTAGAACAAGCTGCAGCACCTGTTGTAGTTGAAAACTATGCATTAGGTACAGCATTTGCTTTAGGTGGTGTTATTGTTGGTGCAATCCTCATTGTTATCGTTGGACAATTAGGATATATCTCACTACTTGGTGGTGTTGTGATGGGATTTTTGACACTAACTGCATACCAAAAGGGTGCGGGCAAGTTAAGTAAGATTGGTATCGTAATCTGTTTTGTATTAATGCTAATCGGTGTGTATTATGCAAATAAGTTTGACTTTGCCCTAACAGTCACACGAATTTTCCACCAAGAAGGCTATACT
Organism: uncultured Solobacterium sp.; assembly: GCF_963517755.1. NCBI lineage: Bacteria > Bacillati > Bacillota > Erysipelotrichia > Erysipelotrichales > Erysipelotrichaceae > Solobacterium > uncultured Solobacterium sp. Next base: position 11,381 of record NZ_CAUQGG010000019.1, on the reverse strand, counting down.
AATGTTCGTATGATGGATGCGTTTGGTGTTCTTCCTGAGATGATGGAAAAGGGTATTATCGATAGTGCAGATTATTATGTAATGTTCGCATTCCAGTGTGTAGCTGCTATAGGTGGTGCAATTTCTCCACTCGTAACATTATTACAAAAGAATAAGGCTGCTAGCATCACAAGAATTCTTGGATAATACATCACATAATTTTACAAAATCTTGCCATATTTGAGTGACAATAAATTTGTACTATATAAGTGCAGATAGGAATATCTGCCCTGAATGATTGCTCCCCTTAGCAAGCATCAGTGAAATTCTATCCCCTTATTAAATAAAAACAAGAAAAGACCATGCGGAGGTCTTTTCTTGTTATAGGGGTAGTATATCCAATATAGGCAAAAGGCGCTACATTGCTAGCGCCTTTTGTTATGTAGTACTTATAGTTGTTTCTCTAACCAATCGGATAGAGCTTTATAACGATTGGTTAGATTTTCATGATGTCCAAAATCATCGAATACAGATGTAATATCATTTAATTTTTCATGTATCAAAGTATGGATTTCTTCTGCACATTGTGGAGCTGTATCTAGAATATTGTGGTGATGAATACCTTCTGTTTTCCCGTTACATAGGTAAACGCTAGCGTTTTGGTTGATAACGGGATTCTCTTTGCAGAAGTTAACGAACTCTGGATACCAGAAGGAACCACAGATGGAGAATACTGCACTAGGAATGTTTGTTCGATACAAACTATATACAGCGGCTAATCCTCCTAAGGAATAGCCACCATAAATGATTTTGTTTGTATCGATAGAATATCTACTTTGAAGTTCTGGTAGAACGTTATTGAATAGTTCATTGTGATATTCATCTGCTTGTCCACCAAAGTTTTCTGCGCCTGCTCTGGTAGCTTCTGCTTGCCAAGGCGTATAATCTTTTAATCTATTTTCTGGTAGTAGTCCTACGAGAATTGCTTTTTCTTTGCAAGTGTATAGATGTTGTAGGTTACCATCATTGCATAGAATGAGTGGATATGCGTAATTTGGATCGTAGTGTTGTGGTAGTGATAGTTTTGTTTGAATCATCATTTTATTTCTTTAGGAATGAGTTGATTGTTTCAAGTGCATCAATCACAGATGGACCGTAATCCATTAATTCATCATATGAGATTGTTAGAATCTTACCGTTCTTGATTGCTGGAACATCAGCGAGTACTGCGTTATTCTTCATGAGTTCTACGGCGTTAGCATCTAACTTCTGATTGCGGTCGCTTGTAACGTAGATGATGAATTCTGGTGCAGATGTAACTAAGTTTTCTAGAGTTAATCCAGAAGTTCCTGTTGCGATATTCGTGTAACCAAATGCATTTAGAACACTTTCTTGTAGTGCTGACTTGTATGCGCCATATGTTTCATCATTGTATGCACACATGATGAGTGCATTCTTTAGTTCCTTTGGTTGATTTTTATTTGCGGATAGTACAGAATCAACTCTTTCTTGTAGCTTCTTAGCGTATGCGTTTGCTTTTTCTTGTACGTTGAAGATGATACCGATGTTGATGATGTCTTCAATAACGTTGTTTAAGCTTTGTTCTGTGTTAGAAACAGATGCCTTTTGGGAGTAGATGCTGATACCATTTTGGTTCCATGTATCTACAGTTCCAAGTGACTTGTCTGAGAACATCATATTTCTACCGATAATTGCATCTGGGTTGTAGGAGAGTGCTACTTCTTGAGATACTGTCTTCTTATCACCAATGTGAGGAATCTTTTCGATTGCTTCAGCGTAGCTATCTGTAACCTTGTTATCTGGATCAAGCATACCAACAATCTTATCCTGTAGTCCTAAATCAATTAAGATCTTTGTGGCAGATAGGTTGTTTGTAATAACGTGTTCTGGAGCTTTTTCGAATGTCTGTTGGATTTCTGTGCCATCAGCGTTATATGTTGTGATTGTTACTGGATACTTTGTTTCTTCTGCTTTTGTTTCTGCTGTGTTTTCTGTAGTAGCTGTTGTGCTGTCCTTTTGGGATGTTGTGGATTTGTTGCTGCAACCAATCAATGAGAATGATAATACTGCAGCGAGTGTAGCGTTTAATAATTTTTTCATGAGTTTTCCTTTCATATATACTCTATTAATGCCTGTTGATCAGGGGTCCATGTTAGTTTACAGTTGATGCCATATACATCGTGCATCGATTGTTCTGTGATTGTTGTTTGTGGTTTTCCTTCATAGCGGATGGTACCTTGTTTCATCAGATAGATATAATCTGAATAGCGACATGCAAGTTGAATATCGTGTAATACCGCAAGAACATTGATGTTTAAATCTTTTACGATTTGTAGGATTTCAATTTGATATCGAATATCTAAGTGATTGGTTGGCTCATCCAATAGAAGTAGGGTTGGTTGTTGTGCAATAGCACGGGCTAAGGCAACACGTTGTTTTTCTCCTCCGGATAATGAGAGGTAGGAGCGGTCTGCTTTATCGAGCATGCCAACTTTCTGGAGAGCATCTTCAACGATTTCGTAGTCTTTATGTTTTTCCGATTGCATAAATGGGATATGTGGAGTTCTTCCGAGAAGAACCATATCTTTAACACTGCAATCGAAATTGATTTCGTTGAACTGTGCTACGACTGCAATTTTCTTTGCGGCTTCTCTTAGATGCAAATCATCAATGCTTTTGCCGTTGAATACAATCTCACCAGAATCTCTTTTTAGAACACGGTAGATGTTCTTGAGCAGGGTTGTTTTTCCACAGCCATTTGGGCCGAGAATAGTAACGAAGCGCTGTTTATCTACATTGATGGAAACGTGGTCTAGAATTTTTTTATCCTTGATGGAATAACATACATCTTTACAAGTTAAATCCATATTTAACCACCTTTCTGATTCTTGATGACAATGTAGACAAAGAATGGTGCACCAACCAGTGCTGTAAAGATACCAATTGGGAGTTCTGCATTTGGTAAAAGACAACGTGCTAGTACGTCTGCCCATATGACAAAGAGACTGCCTAAGATTACCGAGATAGGAATCATCTTCTGGTGACTTGTTCCGACTAGAGCTCTTGCGATGTGTGGTGTAATGAGTCCCACAAAGCCAATAATTCCACAACTTGAAACGAGGATACCGGTGATAAATGCAATGACTAGCATGTAAATCATTCTGTATTTCTGAAGAGAAATACCTAAAGTGATAGCAACTTCATCTCCCATTAACATCGCATTCATGATGCGGTGTTGTGTCATAAAGAAGAGGCAGGCAACTAAGATAATGATGAATGGAAGGAGAATACTTCCCCAAGAGGAACTGGCAAGAGAGCCCATGGTCCAGAATTTAATGGTCATCATATTGTCGGAGTTTGCGCCGATAGAGATGATGAAGTTGGAAATGGCACTAAATAGTGCATTGACAACAACACCAGATAATACCAAGCTCGTGGTCGTAATCTTTTTACCTGCAGAAGCAATCACCAATACGATAATCGTTGCGATAATTGCGCCAAGGAAGGCACCAAAACCAATCAATGATTTAAGTCCTAGGATAATTAGGAGAGTTGCGCCAAAGGTTGCACCTGCGGAGATTCCCAATATATATGGTTCACAGATGGGATTATTAACCGTCGTCTGCATCGTACTGCCACAAAGCGCAAGACCTGCACCAGCGATAAGTCCCATAATGACACGAGGACTACGCATATTCCATACAATCGCAATCGTAGATTTCGCAATATGATCTATATTTCCAATATGAAATAGTTGCTTGATGATAATTTGATATGTATCTAAGATAGGAATCTTTACAGCACCTAGAGATACGGCAACTAGTAAGGATATCCCCAAACAGACACATAAGAACAGTAATAGATATGGAAATGTAATATCACGTTTCGACTTTACTATCATTGAATTTATGTTATACCTTTCGCTTAAGTTAGTTAGAGCAAACTAACCACCGTATCATTATAAATGGAAAGTTTATGAATTTAAATGTAGAATAGTAAAAAAACATGGATAATTATATAAAATATTATCCATGTAAGAAAGATTGTATAAAAAAAGAGGTGAAAGTATGCAGAAAAAGGATTTTGTGATTGCTTGTCAGAAAGAATATACCAGTCGTAAGTTATTGATTACGGGAATTTCTTTACAGACCAAAGAAAGTAGAAAACAGATTTCCTATGATACAACGCATAGTGCCTTTATTTACCCTCTTTCGGGATCCGCAATCATTTCTTTTAATGACCAAACATTCCATGCTAGTTCAAACGATATTATTCACGGAGCGAAAAATCAAAGAGTTACATTTGAAGTTACTTCAAAGGAACCGTTTGTCCATTTGAATATTTATTACGATCCAGAGGTTCCATGGCACGGTAGTAGCGACATCATGAATATGGTATATAAAATTTCTTCACTTCAAGATAGTAGTTTTATTGAGTTATTAAATCGTTTGAAGAATAGTGTCATGCGTGCAAACTGGGATGACCAGATTCAACGTAACTTAATCGCCCAACAACTGATTCTTAGCTCCTTTGGCTATTCATATATCAATCAGGAATTATTACAGATTGAAAATGCGATTGAACTGATGGAAACTTCATATCATGAGAATCTAAAGTTAAAGGATTTAGCCAAAGCTGCACAGATGGATGAGGCACATTTCTCCTATAAGTTCAATAAAGTCTATCATATTCGTCCAATTGACTATCTAATTCGTTTGCGATTAAGAAAAGCAGCCGATTTATTACTGAAGGGTTATTCAGTAACGGAGGCTGCTTGGAATGTAGGATATCAAGATCCACTATATTTTAGTCGATTGTATAAGAAACATTTTGGAATATCTCCGAGTCATACCTATCAAAATGAAGGAGGGGATATTGCATATCGAAGACAATCGAAAGAGAACTAACCTAAGATATGGAAAGCACTGCGGATATCTTTGTCTTTTCCTAATACTAATAAGGATTCTTCAGAGTTGAGTATATGGGAAGCACCTGGTGTAACAGAGATATCGTCATCTTTCTTAATCGCAATGATATTGATGTTGTAGTGTTTACGTACATCAACCTGACCGATTGTCTTACCTAACCATTCATTAGGTACAGCGATTTCGAATACCGCGAAGTCTTTGCCGATTTGAATGTAGTCAAAGATATTATCACTGCTATAACGCATGGCAGTTAAGTTACCCATTAACTTTTCAGGATATACAACTGCATCTGCGCCATTTCGTAATAAGAACTTTTCTTGTGTATCACGTGCAGCACGGGATACAACTTTCTTTGCGCCCAACTCCTTGAGGTAAGAAGTAATTTCTAGGGAAGCTAAGAAGTTATCACCAACCGCAACGATACAAACATCAAAATTCTTAAGACCTAGTGTCTTTAAAAAATCTTGGTTTGTCGCATCACCAACTTCGGCGTTTGTGACATAAGGTAATACTTCTCTTACCTTATCTTCATCATTATCAATACCTAATACCTGAATATCTAAATCATTTAACTTGCGGGCAATATGACGGCCAAAACGCCCCATACCAATAATTAAAATCTGTTTCATACTCTCTCCTATTTAGCCTACGGCTACATTTTCTTCAATACATCTACCTAAACATTGATTGCGGAATGGGAACATACCATAAATCAAGGTGAGTCCTCCAATACGTCCAGCGAACATTAGGAAGATTAAGATGATTCTTGAAATAATCGTTAAGTCACGTGTGATACCAAGGGTTAAACCTACGGTAGCGATTGCGGATGCGGTCTCATACATTGCGGTTACCATTGGGACATTCTCAATAACACTAATAATCATTGCGGCGCCTATACATAATGAGATATATAGCATCAAGATTGTGGCAGCGTTACGTACGACTGTCTCTGGGATTGTTCTACCGAAACTCTCTGTACGGGAACGGTTTCTAAAGATTGCCATACTTGTTGTGACTAATACGAAGAAGGTTGTCATCTTCATACCACCACCAGTAGAACCTGGTGCAGCACCAATTAACATTAATATAATCTGTAAGAAGATACTGGATTCAGTCATCTTTGTAAGATCTACTGTATTAAATCCAGCAGTACGTGGTGTTACAGATTGGAAGAAGGATGCTAGGATTCTTGACCCTAAAGGCATGCCTGTAAAATCCACAAAGAAGAAGTAGATTGCAGGGAATATGACTAGGATTGCGGTCATCAATAAGATGATCTTAGACTGCATGTGATAACGATGTAATTTGAACTTATATTCTTTGATATCTGCCCAAGTGGCGAAGCTCAATCCACCAATCAGAATCAAAGACATAATTGAGATATTAATAATTGGATTGGATACATAAGTTGTTAAGGATGAAAATGGTTCGCGTACACCCATTAAGTCAAAGCCTGCGTTACAGAAAGCTGAGATAGAATGGAAGATACTATACCAAATACCTTTGACGAGTCCAAAATCCGGTATAAATGTAAATGACATGAGTATGGCGAAGAAACCTTCCACCATAAATGTAATCTTAAAGATGAAGTGTAGTAAGCGGATAATTCCACCAACAGCTGAGATTGAGATGGAGTTTGCCAAAGTAGAACGAGCAAGATATCCAATGCGTTTACCAGTGATGAGCGCCAAGGATGTGATAACCGTTACAACACCAAGTCCACCAATCTGGATCAGAATAATAATGACAAGCTGTCCAAAGAAGCTCCAATATGTGGCGGTATCGTAAACAATCAATCCCGTCACACAAACACACGACGTTGATGTGAATAGTGCGTTGATAAATGGTGTCCATTGACCAGATTGACTAGCAAGCGGTGTTGTTAGTAACAATGCACCGAATAAGATAATCGCCCCAAATCCCAGAATAATCATCTGTGGATATGTTAGATGTAGTTTATTTCTAAGAAAATTCATAATACCCTTTCAGAATGTAGTATATACGTATATGATACTATCATAACGACTAAAATATTATAGTATTCTCGACATTTATTACCAACATTATTTGTGGAAAATAAGAGAAAATACAAAGAATTGGGGTACAAAATACATGGAATTAAAATTTTACTTTGTTAGACACGGGAAAACCTTATTTAACCTGAAAGGTCGTATGCAGGGTTGGTGTGATAGTCCACTGCTAGAAGAGGGTATTCAACAGGCAAAAAATGTTGCGTCTGCACTCAGAAATGTGCCGTTTAATCGTGCATATTGTTCAACCTCTGAACGAGCTTGGGATACAGCGAAAGAAATCTGTAAGTATCATGATATTCCATTAATCCTTACCAAAGGCTTGAAGGAGTTCTCCTTTGGCTCTTTAGATGGTGCACGTAAGGAAGAAGTTTTGGATTCTCCATTCTTTGATGATTGGTCATCAGAAGGTGGGGAAACAAATTCAGGATTTGCACAAAGAGTTCGTACAACGATGCAGGGCATCGTTGAGGAATCTTGTGATGGCGATACAATTCTATTGGTTGGCCATGGTGCCTATGCAGTACGTATATTAGAAATCCTGTTTGGAATGAATCTGGATGATTATGTAGAACGCTGTAAGGCACAAGATCGTTGGCTCATGCCGAATACAGGCATGTTGATATTCCATTATAAGGATGGAAAGTTCTTCTTAGACCAAGAGCCGATTAACGTGAATGAGTATCGTCAAATCTATCATCCAAAGACAATTGATATTTATTTGATGCGACATGGGGAAACAAGATTTAATGTCCAAGAGCGTATGCAGGGCAGATGTGATAGTCCTTTAACGGAAAAGGGAATTCAAGAAGCACAAGAGGCAGCTGAGAAGTTAAAGGAGATACCTTTCTCTACGATTTATGTTTCAACAGCGGAAAGAGCGCGTGATACTGCGGAAATCATCGCTCAATATCACCCAGGAAATATTGCCTATACCAAAAAGATTTGTGAAGTTAACTATGGTGATCTTGAAGGTATGACATTCAAAGAGGCAGATCCTAGTGGCAAACGTTTTATGGATACGCACTATGGTGATGTTGGTGGCGAGGAATATGGTGATGTTACAAAACGTATGTATTCGATGTTCCAAGAAATCTATGATACGCAGCAAAATCAGGATATAGTGTTACTGGTTTCTCACGGAGACTTCTATCTTGTATGTCTAGAAGCCTTATTTGGATTAAAGAAGGAGGATATCTTCCAAGAAGCCTCCGAACTGGGTATCAATCCCGTTCCAAACTGTGGAATCGCACACTTTAGAATGACAAGTAATCAGTTTGAACTCATTCAAAAGATGAGTGATTAATAGAATAAAGGGCAACATGTGGCGTAACATATGTTGTCTTTTTATAACGAGTTTGAGATTTGAAACAAAATTGGGAATATTTTTACAAAAAAATGATAATCTTTGTTGACAGGAGGGTTAGTGTTTGCTAACATACAGTTAGCACAGGCTAACTGATGTCTCACTCTTTCCATCACACACTCCTTTATGCATCAGTACCTGCGTGTTCCGGAACCCTTTATTTACAAGTCATGGGCAGACTTGTAAAAAATCTAATTGACATAATGTCCGGAAAAAATCCATGCATATCCGTGTCCTCCTCAAATTACACTGGAATATGCGAAATAATAAAGAATATTGTAGGGACGGGGCATCCAAGCAATATTCTTTTTTCTTTCGTTTCGAAAAGTGATATGATTAAACTCGTGAACAGGGGTGCATGCATGCTGAGAAAAACCCTTATCACCTGATCTAGGTAAAGCTAGCGTAGGGAGTTCAGTTTTTAATTCCTTGCGCCTTCAAAATGGAGGTGTATTTTTTATGAAAAACGATCAGATTAAAACGATTGCATTCATGGCAATCTACATGGCGTTATATGTAGCGCTGAAAATGGTAGGAAATATGATACCTTTCCTACAGATGCCAAATGGTGGATCTATTGAACTGGAGTTAATTCCACTGATGATTGCATCGTATCATCTTGGTTGGAAGTATGGAGTTCTGTGTGGACTAGCTTCATTCTTACTAACAATTGTATTAGGCTTTCCAATGTATTTTGTTCAACCAATACAGATTCTATTAGACTATGTGCTACCAATCAGTATTGTTGGAATGGTTTCGCTCTTTAAGCCATTTGAACATGCAAGCAAACCCATTGTATTAACTGTGGTATCTTTAATTGGTTTATCTGCATGTGCTGCTGTATATTACTCTTACGGTATGAATTTAATGGCTCTAGTAGCTGGTATCGTATTAGCGGCCTTGGTCATTGCATTAGGCCTATTCCTAACAAGCACAAAAGGTCATTTCGGTATTGTGATTGTAATGATCATCAAGTACTTCTCTACGGTTATTTCCGGTGCGTATTTCTGGGCAGAGGGCACTGCAGCTGGAAGCTTACCAGCGTGGACGTTCTCCCTAGGTTATAATCTTTGGTATAACTTAGTAACGATGATTGTCTGTTTATTGATGGTTCCGGTACTAATGAGCAGAATAAAAAAAGCAAATATCCAAGGAATGTAACAGATTGGTACAAGCCAGTCTGTTTTTTGGCTATAATAGAGACGGAGGATTTGATATGACAAAATATATATTTCTAGATATTGATGGCACCTTATATAGTCCAACGACCAATGAAACACCTGAGAGTGCTTTACGTGCAATTCATAAAGCAAGGAAGAATGGGCATAAAGTATTCTTATGTACAGGAAGAAGCTTAGCTGAGATTGTGACATATCTAGAATATGATATTGATGGTTATATCCTTGCGGCTGGTGCGAAAGTCTATGCCGATCGCAAATGTATCTATGATAGTCCAATTCCAAAAGACGAACTGAAGTATTTAAAAGATATGATTAATGGTATGAAACTAGGGTATGGCTTAGAAGGAAATGCAGGGGCGTATGGGAATGAATTAGGTTATGAATTCCTACTTAAATACTTTTCGCTACCGAATGCAAGCTACGAAGAAAAAGTACAGAATGCAATGGCAAACTGTATTTATCCAGAAGATGCTGCACATGAAGATGATGAGATATACAAAATCTGTATATATAGCGAAGATGGCCATGAATTTGATCAGTTAGAAAAAGCTCTACACAGTCAATATATCCTCACCCGTGTCATCGAAGACCCTATCAAAAAATTCTATGGGGCAGAAATTACAAATAAGGATATTAACAAGGGAACTGGTATTGAGAAAGTTCTAGAATATTACCACGCTGATTGTAGTGATGCGATAGGAATTGGGGATAGTGGAAATGATATTCCGATGTTGTCCTATTGTGGAACTTCCATAGCGATGGGAAATGGTGCAGAGAGTGTCAAGGCGATTGCGGATTATGTCACAAAAGATATTTTGGATGATGGTATTTACCATGCATTCAAACATTTTGGTGTAATCGACTAAGGGAGAAAATAATTTATGAAGGTAGGTATCGTTGGAAATGGGATGATCGTTCCTATTGCAATCGAAGCGATGCAAAGAGGAGGGATTGCGGTTACTGCACTATGGTGCCGCAATGAAGCAAAGGGGAAACCAATTGTTGAGAAATACCAGATACAAAATCAATATACAGATTATCAAGCATTTCTAAATGATGATTCATTTGATGCTGTCTATATTGGTTTAACAAATGCTTTACATTACCAATATGCAAAGGGTGCAATCCTTGCGGGAAAGCATGTCATTGTGGAAAAACCATTTACTGTAACTCTAGCAGAAGCTAAAGAACTACAAGAACTAGCAATCAAACATGAATGCATGTTATTTGAAGCAATCCTTTCTCGATATAGTAAAAACTATGAACACCTAAAAGATGAAATAGTAAAGATTGGAAAAATCAAACTCGTACAAGCCAACTTTAGCAAGTATTCTAGTCGTTATGATGAATTTAGGAAGGGTATCATTACACCAACCTTTGACAAAGCACATGGTGGTGGATCTCTTATGGATTTAAATGTATATAATATCCATTTTGTTGTTGGTTTATTTGGTTTGCCAAAGAAGGTACAGTATTATCCAAACCTAGCAGAAAATGGTGTAGATACATCAGGCATATTGATTATGGAGTATCCAGACTTTCAAGCGGTATGTACTGCCGCGAAAGATTCAACGTCTGATCCATTTGTGATAATTCAAGCAGAAGATGGCACAATCGTTTATCCGGAAAGACCAGGATATGTAAGATATGGAGAGCGATATGATCGTCTGACAAATCTTACGGAAGAAATTGATATTGTTGTAGAGGAAGATCCGATGAAAAATGAATTCCTATATATACAGGAAATCATTGACACAAAAAATACTGAACAGATGAATGCGTGGTTGGAAAAATCAACGATGACAGTAGCTGTTTTAGAACAAGCATTACAATCGATTTTACAGGGTTAGATATTCGTATCTAGCCCTTTGTTAAT
>NZ_CAUQGG010000018.1:0-26448 GCF_963517755.1 uncultured Solobacterium sp. | reverse complement strand
CTAAGAAGTATGATTGTGCCTTTGTGGATAATGAAATGCCTTATGGCAGAGTCCCGCAGGGGCATCCGGTGATTGTAGATTATTTCTATCATGAGGAAATCCGTGGGACAGAGAATACCGGAAAAAGAAATCGTTAAACAGAAATTTATTGTTGCAGTGCATATTTTGCTTCGCTTCAACGCACAATTCCAGTTTGTTGAACTGATAAAATCCCTTTAGGAACTAAAGGGCGCACTTCTATACTCTCCTATCGGGAGTATCGTGCGTCCTGCAGAGCTTCATTCTCTGTCAGCATAAAAAAGCTGCATGACCGAGAATGTTTCGTCACTTCGTTCCGTCAAAGTGGCTACACCTCCTTGCACCTCTTATGCGGTTAGTAAGAATCTAAGTCAAATCATTGTGCCGAGAAATGGTGAATATATAGAACGATAACTTCAAGTTCGAAAAATTGAGAAATCGTAAAATTGAAGATTTACTTGAGGCGTACAGCCTCTTTTCTTGTGCTATTTTCATATGTTGATGTAAAACAGTATAAAAGTAGATGTTTTATATCTATTTTGGGTACACTAAAAACAACCTGTCCTATAGGAAGTGATTTTAGGATAGTATCATCCTCATCTTCTTTTGGTGATATTTCATTAGATTGAATCCCATACAGATCAAATAGAGCTCGTTTTCCACATTCTCCATTCCTCTTCTATGGATTCTGTTATATTGCCAATCATTCTTGATGATTCCAAATGTTCCTTCGGCTTGTATACATCTCTGTTGTCTTAGTTGTATTCCGGCTTCACTATCTAAGAGTTCCTTCGAATGTGCCTTCAGTTCATCGAGGATTGGATTGATATGAACTTCTCGTTTCTTGGCTTTTGTACAGTCCTTTTTGAGTGGACATCTATTACATGTCTTGCATTCCCATACCTGTGTAATGCATGGATAGTCAGTCTTTGTATTTTCACTATCACGTTTGTATACGAACTCTCTACCTTGTGGACATATCAATTTCCCGTTTTCTTCTCTCAACAGGTTCTCTTTTCGATAGATATCTTTCTTGAACTTGGCTGTCTTTTCATATCGATAGTTTTGATATTTGAGATAGCCTTCGATATCTTTTTCTAAACAGTACATATAGTTGTCATAACTTCCGTATCCCGCATCTGCTACGACGATACCTGGATATTCTTGATATCTTTTCTCATAACCGTCCATGAATGGAATGAATGTCTTCATATCACTTCCACAAGTATCGATACGTTCTTGGCATTCCTTCAATTTTTCATTGAGCTTTTTGAGTTCCTCATATGCCTTCTGTACCGGTGGCTTGTGGTGTCCTTTCCCTAGTGCGAATTTGACTTTATTCTTTGAACACCACAGGTATATTGAAACAATATATCCTCCAATAGCCTGTGTATCTTCATAGCTTTCTGTATAGGAGATGTCTGTTAGTTTTGTAAGCTGTCCAATTGTCTCTGCTATTCTTGTGAGTGTCTTATCTTTTGTCTTTATAGCTGTCTTCTTCCATACGAAGCTGAACTTATTGGCATTAGCTTCCATGGAGGTTCCATCGATGTATAAGATACGTGTATTTACCTTCATCTTCTTACAGATGACCAACATGATCTCTGTAAATATATCTGAAGCGTTGCCTTTGATTTGATTCGATATGAATCTTTGAAAGGCCATGAAAGATGGTCTTTCATCTTGGCAAAGATACATAAAGCGGATATCTGTCTTACATTTTTCTTCGATGGCTCGTAGACTATAGACATGATTCATATACGCAAATAAAATGACTCTCATCATCATGATAGGATTATACCCTTGGTTACCTTTATGAGATCGGATAAACCTCCTCAAGTTGATACTATTTACGATCTCTAGGAAAGACCACATTGGATCAAGTTTATCAATGACCAATGATAAATCTATTGGTAAACGCAATTGATATGGGGTATAATCTATTACGTGGGTTAGATTATAATTTATTGTGTTGTCCATACATAAATTATAACTAAAAATAAAATGTCCTTCCTCTTAATGGTAATTTAAAATAGCGTGGGGTTTTCAAAAAACACACAATAAAATCTCGTGGGTGATAGATTTGATAACGGGCAATACCATAGGATCATTATCTGAGGGATTGCCTTTTATTCTTATAATTGAGTATTAGTGTAAAGTTAATTTTTAGAGTTAAATTATAATCCTGCGTGTCCGAAGTTGATGAGTGATACATGCCGTAGTTCATTAATAAAGTACAATATAAAATAGCCAATAGGTTGACATGATATAATCATAAATAGGCATATAGGGCTACCTCCATTTCTATTTGATTCTCCAGACAAGAAGATAATAGCATGGAGGTTTTATTATATTTTGGTCTCTCCACAAAAAATGAGCACGATGATTTTTTGTGCCCACAAAAGTTTATAGCCTACCCCCAACCCCATGAGATTTTAAAGTGCCCTCTTAATTTAGAGGTTGGACATTTTATTTTTTAGGCTGTTATGCGTTACAGACTCATTTTTTCGTTTGAGACTTTCTCCATTTTGCTGGTGTGAGTTGATACTGTTCTTTAAATTTACGATTGAAATAACTTTTATCTTTAAATCCAATTAAAGAGGAAATCTCCTCAATCGAATAATTAGATGTTCTTAGAAGACGACAAGATTCTTCTAAACGGATATATAGTAATTTCTCTGAAAAAGAGGTACCTGTAATACGCTTAAACATTGAGGATAGATAATCAGAATTATAAGAAAATTTTGATGCAGTATCTTGTAGAGTACATTCATCAAAATGATCTCCCATATACTTTAAAATCTTTCCAAAACGATTTTTAGCAATCATGGTCGAGTTTTGAATAACAAGATTTGTAGGACGTTTCCGATCTAATAAAGTGAATAATCCAACTGCGAGTAAATGTTGTAGTTTTGTGGAGTAACTATCTGTATGATAAATTTCATGTTTTAAGAATTCGAATAAATTCTTAAAATCATTAGATGGGTCTGCTTTAAAAAATAAATGATCATACTCGCATGAATTTCTAGTGGTGATAAAATCGTAAATAATTTTACAGTCTGCAATTTGACTATAGAATAAAGAATCAAAAAAGGAATCATGAAAAGAAATAATAGTGATTTTATTAGTCGATGCCCATGTGATATCCGGATGGCAGAGGACAATATATCCAGGATACATTTGATAGCTGCGATTTTTAAGACGAATATCGGTATCTTCATCGCAATATAGTAGTGATATTGTAGATGTCTTACCATTTGATGATTTTAATAGTTTTATGTTATTTTTTCCCATGATGTTTGTTCCTGTATACCTAAGATTAAAACACTTTTTAAATAAGAAATACACATTGTGATAAAAATATCAAAATATTATTATCTAGGTATAAATCTTAGGGGAGGAATAATAATGAAGAAGTTTGGCAAGTTAATGTTATCTACCATGCTTGCATACAGCTTATTTGGATGTACGCAAAAAGCTGGTGGAGTAAAAGATGGTGAATTTTCAGCAAGTGAGAAAGGCTTTGGTGGAGATATCAAGGTTACACTAAAAGTTAGTGGCGGAAAAGTTGAAGATGTAACGATTGATGCTTCTAAAGAAACACCTGATAAGGGTGGTGCAGCAGCAGAACAATTGGCAAAGGAAATTAAAGAAAAACAGAGTCCTAATGTAGATGCAGTCTCTGGTTCAACAATTTCCAGTAACGCAATCAAAAAAGCCGCTAAGTCCGCATTTGAACAAGCTGGACTAAAAGTTGAGGATACTGCAGCTAAAAAAGGTGAAGATGAAACTGTAGATACAGATGTATTAGTTGTTGGTATGGGAGCTTCTGGAACACTTGCGGCATTAACAGCTAGCGAAGCAGGTGCAAAGGTAATTGGTGTTGAAGCAACTGATGTTCTTGGTGGTTTTGGTAACGCAGCACAGGGTATGTTTGCGATTGGTACAGAACTACAAAAAGAACGTTATGGCGATCATATGCAGACAAATGAAGAATACTGGTATGAATTTATGCAGGATCATAACAGTCAATTAGGAAATGGTAGTTTGATTCGTCGTTTTGTATCAGAAGCTAAGAATACAGTTGCATACTGTTTGGATAAAGGTGTTAAGTTCTATCTATCTGAAATGCCTCAACAGATTGCACATTTTAATACAGATGTTATCTATCATCGTTGGGGTGGTGCAGAGCCATTTAAGCATTTTGCAGAACAACTTGAAAAAGATGGTGTAGAAGTAAAATACAATACAACAGCTAAAGAACTTATCACAGATAAAGATGGTAATGTTGTAGGAGCTATCTGTGAAAAGCAAGATGGAGGTAAGTTAACAGTTAATGCAAAATCGGTTATTGTCGCAACAGGTTCTTTCGCAGCGAATCAAGATCTCATGAAAGAAACTCTAGGTGACACTGTATATAACAATGCAATGGTCATTAAAGGAAACCAATTACCAGGCATTGAAATGATGTGGGATAAAGGTGCTGCGAAAGGTGAACTACTTACAATGAACCATGGAGTAGTGACTAAAGGTGCTGGAGAAGAAACAGTATCTCAATTGAGTTTAAACACACCTATCCTTTGGGTAAATAGCCAAGGCCAACGTTTCATGAATGAAGATTTGTTAAAAGACACAGTAGAGTTCTCATCTGCAGTAATTGCACAAGGTGGACTTGCATATACAATCTTTGATCAGACAACTGCTGATCGTTGGACAGATACTACACAACCTAATACAGGCTCATGGGTTCATTACTGGGACCGTTTCGGAATCAAAGATGAAAATGGCAAGCCAACAATTTATCATGCACCAATCGATAAAGATACATGGAACACAGATTGGAAGGCACTTGAAGATGCTAATGCGGGTAAGATTTGTCAGACATTAGATGAAGTAGCTGAATATATTGGATGCGATAAAGAAATACTGAAAGAGACGATTGCAAAGTATAATACATTCGTTAAGAATGGTAGTGATACAGAGTTCTTTAAGGATCCACAGGATTTAACATATACTGTTGAAAATGGTCCATTCTATGTAACTTGTGGACACTCTGGAGTACTTGGTGCTCTAGGTGGAGTAAATACAACAGATAAACTTGAAGTATTAACAGATGATTACAAGGTAATTAAGGGTCTATACGCTACAGGAAATAACGTTTCTGGTGTAAGTGTGGCAGCTTATCAAAACGTTGAAGGTGTAGGTCTGGGATTCTCCTTAACTTCTGGTAGATTAGCAGGCCAAGCAGCTGCTGAATACGCAAAGAAGTAATACATCGAAATAAATATCAATGAGGTAATTCAAATGGGAATTGCCTCTTTTATATTGTATTTATATGTGAAATATCAATACAATAAGAGTAACAATAATGAACTTCAAAGCGGTTCATCAATCATGAATAGGAGGATAATAATACATGAAAAAGTTTTATTGTGTTCTTTCAACAGTTTTTCTACTAATCGGTTTAACAGGATGTAAGAAAGAGGAGAATAAGGAAACCTCGCAAGTATCAGTCGAGATAACATCAAATGAAAAATATTCTGAGGAAGATGTTATATATCAATCCGGAGATGTAGATGTATATGCGACTGTCACCATGCCTTTAAACAAAGAAAATGTGCCATATGTTGTAATTTGTCATGGACATGGTGGATCAAGAAGTGAAAATGGTGGACTTGATGCGATAGCGCAGGGATTGGCTGAAAAAGGAATTGCGAGCATCCGCATGGATTATCCAGGATGTGGTGATTCAAAGGAACAGTTTAGAAATAATAATCTAACAAATATGATCCAATATACCGAAGATGCAATGAAATACATGAATAATCATTACACGGTAAACAAAGATTCTGTTGGTATATTCGGTTATTCAATGGGAGGTAGAATTTCCCTGGAAATGCTAGCAAGTCAGAAAGATAACTTTAAGGCAGTATGCTTATTAGCACCTGCTGCAGATACTGAGGACTTAAAGAAGTTGTTTGGCGGAACAGAAAACTGGGAATTATTAAAGAAAACAGCACAAGAATCAAAAGATGGATACGTAGATTTCACGACGATTTATGGTCAGAAACAAGAATTAAGTACAAAATGGTTTGCGGATTTAGAAGAAAAAGATTTCACAACATTAATGCAGGAAGTAAAGAAATCATATAATGGCCCTTCAATGGTGATTTATGCGGTAGATGATACAGCAGTTTCCCCATCTGTAAGTAAGGGCGTAGCTGAGACGCTTGGATCTGAAGTGATTTTAACGCCAGAAGATGGTCATAGTTATGGATTTTATAGTGATAAAGCATATGTAAAAAGAATTGTTGTGGAAAATACTGTAGACTTCTTTGCTGATAAACTTTTAAAGCAAGAATAATTATTAAAACCCACTTCCTTTTAGAAAGGAAGCGGGTTTTTAACTTTAAGACCTTAATTTAGTTAAAAAGTGTATAGTAATAACAATAACAATTAGTGATATGGACGAATAAATAGAAGTATAAATTTGTTTTGAAATAAGAAATGATGAAAGAACAATAATCATATCAATTACAAAGATTATTTTTGAAAGTTCAATTTTTTTTAAAATATGCCGGATTAGATATGCTATCGTATCAGTGCCTCCTGTTGCACATTCATTCCATATTGCAATTGAAATAGATGCTCCTACAAGGATGCCTCCTAGAATCGCAGCAAGTAAAATATTATTTACTAAGTGAATCTGTGGAACTATGCGAAGAAACAGAGGGATAGTTACTGTTACAAAAATTGTTTTAAATACAAATTTATTCCCTAGAATAAAGAAACTAATAAGTAATAATGGGATAGATATACAAAGTGATATCAAATCTATTGGCAATTGAAGTAATGAACTTAATGTAATAGATAATCCAGTAATACCACCTGGGGTAAGAGAATATTCAATGAAAAATAATCTTACAGCAAGTGCAGTTAAAAATGAAGATAGTGATAGAAATAGAATTTCCTTAATAGATAATTTAAACATTATTCTAGGTTATATTTCTTGGCTGCATCATCAATAACTTTACGACACTTCTTAACAGCTGCAGTAATTCCGTCCGGATCCTTGAATAAAGCAGATGACATGACAATTACATCAGGATTACACTCGATTAACGGTTCCATGTTATCTACACGAAGGCCACCGTCTAATGCAAGCTCACATTTTGGATTCTTTTCATCAATCAGTTTGCGAGCGCGTTTAACGAGGTCTGTAACACTTCTTCTCCATCCCCAGTTATCTGCACCGTCTGTTTCATCTACACCATGTGTAACAATTTGAAGACGATCAATATCGTAAATAGATTCTTCAACAAAGCATAATGGTGTATAACATCCAATTGTTAGACCAACCTTAATTTTTCTTTCTCTGCACCAGTTAATAATATATGTTAACTGAGCACCGATAAAATGTTCGGCTGGAATAATAAGCATATTTGCACCAGCAGAGTGAATCTGTTCGATAAACATCTTATCCATTGAAATAGTGTAAATGTGGCATTCTACAGGAATTTTCACTTCTGGACGAATAGCTTGAATAATTTGCCAACCACCCATTAGCTTCATATTCTGTAAGTCATGCATATCTGCAGCATCTGAATGAATGTAGTCAACTCCAGCTTCTTCGGCTTCTTTGACTAGTTGTGTTAGTTTTCCATAATTGATATGGGCAAGTCCTGCTGCAATTTTAATGTGTTTCATAATCTAATCTCCTTTATATAATATTTCATTTAAAATAGTATTAATAGTTTCTGGCGACTCCATCGGTAGATGGATATCAGTAATAAATTTATAAATCCAATCAATTGTTTCTTGTTCTATGTTGTAATCAGATATGTGTTTTACCAAATTGCATTCATGCATGAATGCAATTATCGTTTTAACAAAGAAATTTGCTGCATCCAAATCATTGCTAAATATTTCTGTAGGAAATAAATACCTTGATAGTTCTGCATATTTCTCAGAATACTTTTTTGTTGTGTTTATCAAGAAAGAAGGATATACGAGAGCCAAAGCTTCTCCGTGACATATATTCGTATAACTTCCAATTATTTCTGAAAGTGGATGTGGTAACATTGCTCCACAATTACTTAAAGAAATACCACCAAATGTATCTGATATCATTAATTCTGCACGATATTTAATATCATTAGATTTTAACACAAGAGGTAAATTGTGGACTATTTTTTTAATTCCTTCCTTTGCATATAGGTTACACAACGGATTGCTCGTTCTTAGAAATGACTCTATACAATGTGAGAATGCATCGAATGCAGTAGCTTTTGTAATTGATAGCGGAAGAGACAACGTAAGTGTTGGATCAAGAATAGCCAATGTTGGATATAAATTCTGATGAAAGATAGTCTTTTTTAGTTTATCGTTATCTGTTATCACACATGCTTGAGTACACTGTGAACCTGTACCAGAAGTTGTGGGAATTGCAATTACTGGCAATTTATTTCTAATCTCCTCATAAGAAGTACGGAAATCGTCAAATGTGGAAAACAGATAATTCCATGTATAATTTGGATTATTGTAAAGAAAAGAGCAAATTTTTGATACATCTATTACTGATCCACCACCAATACCAACAATGATATCCGGTTTAAAATTACGCATTTTTGTGAGTGCATTTTCAACAGTATTGATTGAAGGATTTGATTCAACTTTATAAAAGGTATGAAATGATACTTCGTTTATAAGTGATTTTTCAAGTCTTGATAGAAGTGGTTTAAGAGGGTCACATAAAATTGGGCCTATGATAAAAACTTTTTTACCATAAGGAAGAATATATTTATGTAATGCATCGACTTTATTTTCCCCAAATATAATCTTTGTTGGTTGATAGTTTACAAATTCCATAGTACCTCCTGACAAATGAATTATAAAAGAAATTATGTATTTGTTTTCGCTAATGTATACCCATTGGATGTGGTAATTTTATACAAAATTAAAAGGAATTAGTTTTTAAATACTAACTGAAGGCATCTCTGTATTTTGTTTCCCGAGTTATGTGGCAAAGAGAAGTTATAGTTTACCATGATAAATGTATAATATAAAAGGTAGGAGAATTATATGGAAAAATATCTCAGTAATCTAGTTAATATATGGTTAAATGTAGGTGTTAATGTGCAACCTAAACAAATACTATATGTAACCATCCCTTTAGAGTACGCATCATTAAGAGAGATCATTGATGAGAAAGCAAAGCAGCTTGAAGTAGCTAATGTAATATATCAATTTACAGATGGATATGATCAATTATTAGAGAAATATTCAAATGATTATCAAAACTATGATAAGTATTTAGAAGAAATAACGAAAAATAAAATAAATCTATTAAAACATAATTGTGCCTTTTTTGAGGCTAAAAGAGGTATCGACTATTATGATGAATGTAAAAAGGATGAGTTGGGAAAGTTAAAGAATATTGAAAAGAAATATAATATATTATTCAGAAATAAAAAAAGAGAAATCGGTAATGTAGTATCTTGTAAAACAGTCATACCTACTCAATATTGGGCAGAATCTATTTTCCCAAAAGAAAAAAATCCATTGGATAAGCTTTGGGAAATATATTTTCAGATTACACTTGCGAATGTAGATGATGCTATTGATAAGTGGAATCAGCGAATTAATAATATTCAAAATAGAGTGAAGTATCTAGATTTACAACAATTTAAATCACTTATATTTATAACGCGGAAATCAAGACTAGATGTTGAACTAGTTGAGAATCATAAGTGGACAGGTGGATGCGAAATTACAAATACAGGAATACGCTACATGCCAAACTTCCCAACCCAAGAGATTTTCACTGCACCAAAGAAAACAGGCATAACGGGTATTATGTGTAATACTAAGCCACTTTGCTATGGTGGAAGAATAATTGATGATTTCCAGTTAAATTTCGAAAATGGTAAAGTTATAGATTATTATCCCAAAGACAATCATTCAATCATAGATGAAATAATTAATTTAGATGAGAGTAATCATTATCCTGGGGAGATTGCAATCTTACCAGGAGAAACAGAGATCTCTAAGACATGTGTGGTTTTTCAATCTACATTATTAGATGAAAATGCCGCATGTCATCTAGCACTTGGCTGTGCTTATCCATGCAGCATTAATCATGAAACAAAATTTGAAAAAGAAGAATTTGAAAAACTTGGATTAAATTATTCTAATTATCATATAGATGTTATGTTTGGTGATGATAGTATAACGATTCAAGCTATTTCAAAGAATAACGAAATAAAATTGTTAATGGAAAATGGAGAATGGAGAGTTTGATTTTTATCGAAAAAATGAAACTCTTTTTTCTTGCCGTATATCAAGTATTTTTTCGTTTAATAGATGGATAAATTCCTGATTTATTAGTTCAGGAATAGGAATTACTTCTAGATTTGTAGAGATCTCTTCTGTAGTACTTAGAATTAAATCTCCTTTAAAGGATTGTAATTCGGCTTCGCTTTGTATATCAATTAGCTTTACATGCAAGATTGATGAATGGAGAATATTTAAAAATAGTTCTTTCTTAAATGGATGTACTTGTGACCAAAAACCACATGTAATTGTATCCGTTTGTTTTTCTTGCACTGCAGCAAGTAACAAAGTAATTGTCGCAATTGCGTCATTAGGGAGGGTTAGATATTTAGTTTGCTCAGTAAATGTATTAATGGAACTAGCAAGTTTAAATAATCTTGGATATCTTTGTATGATAATATTTGTGTTTGGGTTATAACAGTCATAGTCAAAATTGAATTTTTGAATTGTCTTTTCTAAAAAAGGAAATAATTTTTGTTCAAACGCTTTTGTATTGTTGATTTTCACAATAGTGTTAAGGTGCTTAGTAAATTGGTGGGTTAGGTCAATTGTGGATATAGGATTTTCAAACTCATGATAAACAAATTCATCCTGTGAGTTTAGATATACGGATAACTGTGCGGTAATATAAATTGTCTCTTCTTCAGATAGATTTACACTATAAAAATGTGAAAGTTCTTTTAGATGATTGGCAAGATAATTTCTAACTTTGATATTTTTGATTTTGTGCTCAATACTTGTATTCAAAGAAGTGAAATGTTGATTCTGCATTCTAAAGAATGCAATATAAATAAATAAGCTAGCACGATACAAATCACTTTCTGTAATATTAGTCGAAGTTTCTTTAGTGGTCGTAAGAATAAACTTACGTATCTTTTGTATGTCAGAGGACTTAACTATATCAGTTAAATATTGATATATTTCTGGAACTAAAGAGTATGCAGACAACTGAGAATCTAACATAAGGAAAGTTAAATCTAAAAGGCAATGCCGAATTCGTTTTTCACCAGAAGAAATAGATAAGCCGGTCTTTCTACTTTTAGTCAGCGTAATTGAATATTTTGCAAAGAATTCTTTGATTCGTTTCAGATCATTATAGATGCTTGGACGGGTAATATATAACTTCCTTTCTAGCATGGAAATAGTGATTTTACGAAAACTATTTAATAAGAGAAAAGATATTATATTTTGACGAATTTCTGATGAAATTTGTGTACTTTTATGAATCAAATTTTCACAGTGTTTATAGCACTTTAAAATGTTCTCTTTGGATCCTAGTACACGAATACCAATTCCAGGACTTTTCTGTATTGTGATATTAAAATTATTGAATAGCAAAATAATCTCAGGCATGTTATTTCGAATAGTCTTATTCGATAGATTAACTTTGTGAGAAATAACTTCATAAGTAAATGTGGTTTTTTCAGTTAGCATTGCGATAGCAATATTGGCGATGTTTAGTGACATGTAGTATAGATACTCCGTTGGTATCATTATATGCATGAATATATATGTTTGTATATAATTACCACAATGAAGTGTTATCTCAAGATAAAATTTGTAAGCGTTTTCCTTGTTAAACTAAATTCATAATTAGGAGGATACAATGAAACATATTCAGGAGAAATTACAATCATTCGCGGGAGCAATGATGGTTCCAATTATCTTATTGGTACTGGTTGGTTTTTATGTAGGTATTGGCGCTGCTGTAACAAACTACATTATGCCGGGAGATAATATCATAAATACAATTTTCTCAATGTTTACGAGAATGGGCTTTATGTTTATGAATTACCTTCCTGTATGGTTTGCAGTTGGTATCGCGTTCACCTTAGCAAAGAAAGAAAAGGGTTGGGCAGCATTTGGTGGTATTATCATGTTCTTCTGCTACATCACATGTATTGGTGCATTTGCAAAAGCACAGGGATGGACAGCGGATACAGTTACAGTTGAGCATTTAATGGAAATTGGCTATACACAAGAAGCAGCATTAAATTTCAACTCTTTATGGGATACTGTTGCAGGTGTATTTACTTTCAACATGGGTATTTTCAGCGGTATTATTGCTGGTGTTTCTGCAGGTCTCATCCATAATAAATTCTGCGAGATAAAATTTAATTCCATGTTTGCTTTCTTCCAAGGCACAAAATTTGTAATCATTATGATTACAATCATTGCAATTCCACTAGGAATTTTAACTTACTATGTGTGGCCGCTTATTGCAGGCGTATTACAATCTGTAACACATTTAATTACATCTTCCGGCTATTTTGGAACATGGTTATTCGGATTCGTGGATAAAGCATTACTGCCATTTGGTATTCACCACTTAATAGCTTTCCCAATTGAGTATTCTGCAGTTGGTGGAACAATGACAATTGATGGAACAGTTTATGAAGGAGTAAGAAATATCATTGTTGGTCAAGCAGGTTCTGCTAGTGCAACAGGATATATCGTTCGTAACTTTACAACAGGAAGAATTTTATTC
Organism: uncultured Solobacterium sp.; assembly: GCF_963517755.1. Taxonomy (NCBI): domain Bacteria; kingdom Bacillati; phylum Bacillota; class Erysipelotrichia; order Erysipelotrichales; family Erysipelotrichaceae; genus Solobacterium; species uncultured Solobacterium sp. The sequence continues at coordinate 13,610 of NZ_CAUQGG010000018.1, read as the reverse complement.
CAACTTGCAGGGTTACCTGGTGCAGCATTTGCAATGTACAAATGTGCTAAGGTTGAAAACCGCAAGAAGGTAGCTTCATTATTAATTCCTGCTGTATTGACACTTGCTTTGGTTGGTATTTCCGAACCAATTGAGTACACATTCTTATTTGCATCTCCTGTACTATATTGGTTAGTATACGCACCACTTTGTGGATTATGCTATGTCTTAACTGAATTGACAAAGGTATCAATTAACGGAAATGCATTATTCTTCATGATTCCAAACTTATTCCAGCCAAACAAAGTTCATATTTTCTCATTGCTATATCTATTACCATTAACATTCGTTGTATATTATGCGGCATTCAAATTCATGATTGTGAAGTTTAATATTAAAACTCCAGGAAGAGGAGATGATGATATTAAGTTAATGAGTAAGAAAGAATACCAGCAAATTAAGAATGGTACTCAAAATAGTGATGGTTTAGAAGCAAGAATTGTTGAAGCGTTCGGTGGTGCCGAAAATATTGATAGTGTTACATGCTGTGCAACACGTCTCCGTGTAACAGTAAAAGACGAAGCAAAAGTTGTGGCAGATGAGGAGTGGCAAAAGCATCTCGAGGCAATTGGCTGTGTTCATAATGGAAAGAGCTATCAGATTATCTATGGTGTTCACGTCAATACAATTACTACAGCTGTAAAAGATATTCTTGGATTAGATTAGATGTATTTACCAGAAGATTAAAGTCTTCTGGTTTTCTTTTTGAGACTGTTGAAGATCAATTATACTTTAATATTTTTGTGGCTTTCTATCGTATAAGGGTTTAAAGATTGATATAATAAATACATATGAAAATGATAAAAATATTATGCATCGCCGCATTACTATTAGTAGGATGTGGAAAGCACACATCACAACAACAATCTAGTGTAGAACAGACGGTTCAAACAGATGATTCCACATTAGGAGAATATACTACAACACTAAAAAATCGAAAGATTGAATCTTCTTGGACAGTAAGTGTTCAGTCAAAATACACGATGACATATAGCGATAAAACATTAGATACGTATCTTATGGATGGAGTGTTAGAAACAGATGGTGATAGTGCTCACTATGAACAACACATTAATGCGGACGGCATGTTATCGGAATTAAATGGAGATTATTATGGTGGTAGATTGTATAATACATATAACTCCGTTAATTACTATGAAGATATGGACTTTAGTAATCTAAAGAAGACGATGCTAGTTCCGCTAGATCCATATGTATTTGAAGCTGGAGATATTGCGTCTATAACGAAAGATAAAAATGAATATACGATTCAACTCCAAGCAGATCGAGCAAAAGAAATCTTCTTAAGTCGATATGATTCATATGGATTAAAGAACTTTGATTCGTTTGATATTACGAGTAATGAAATTCATGTGGCATTTGATGAAGACCAGCACTACGTAAAAGAAACTGCAGTGTTTGATACTACAATTACGACAAATGGGCAGTCCGTTGATGTTAAATATGAAAGTGAAATAAACTACTTAAAGTTTGGTGAAACAACGGTATCTATCAGTGATCAAGCCAAAGAGGCTGAGAGTGCATACGTATATTACAAAGACATTGATACGAATTCGATTCAGACAGTGACAACAGACGATGATTCTCCAGAGGATACTATTACAGCAACTTTTAAGAAGAGACTTGTATCACGACTAAATTACACAAAAGAATCAGAGGATGTATATAGCAATAAATTCAACGAGAATGAAAGCTATCGCATTGATTTTGCGAATAAGACATTTACTTACAGCAATCGCTCTATCACTTATGTATATAGTTGGAAGGGTGATAATGGTAGTTTAGGGGCATGTCAGTATGATTTTATAAACAATAGTCAAACATCAACATGCGAAGATAGTACTGTTGATTTTATCAAGAAGACAAAGCTATTTTTACAGATGGAATTGTATTATTGTGGTTTATCACTAGAGAAACTACAAGCTGAATAAAGGAGAATATATGAGAGCGGTCATTACAGTTGTTGGCAAAGATAAGCCAGGCATTCTAGCATATATCGCAACAAAATGTGCTGAAAGAGAAATCAATATCGTCGATGTAACCCAGAAGGTATTGCAAGATTTATTTACGATGATTATGATTGTAGAAGTCCCAAGTAATCTGGAAAATTTCCGTAAAGTCGCTAATGATTTAGAAGTTGCTGGAGAAAAGCAATATCTTAAAGTACATGTCATGCATGAAGATATCTTCAATAGCATGCATACAATATAGGTGACTCTATGCGTATTGAAAGTGATAATATATTAGAGACGATTCATATGATTGAGGAGGATTGTCTAGATATTCGTACAGTTACGATGGGGATTTCCTTATTAGATTGTGCAGATGAAGACATCGATCGATCATGCGAAAAGATTTACAAGAAAATTACAACAAAAGCAAAAGACCTAGTAAAGGTCGCAAAAGATATCTCACGTGAATATGGAATCCCAATTATTAATCAACGTGTATCGGTAACACCAATTGCATTATTACAGAGTGTTTCGGGTGGTGATTGTGTAAAATACGCAAAGACACTAGATAAAGCAGGAAAAGAAATTGGTATTAACTTTATTGGTGGGTATTCTGCTTTGGTTCAAAAGGGAATGACACAGGGAGATCGTGAACTGATTATGTCGATTCCACAAGCTTTAAAGGAAACAGATATAGTTTGTTCAAGTGTTAATATTGGTTCTACGAAAGCTGGAATTAATATGGATGCAGTTAAGGTAATGGGGCAGATTGTTCGTGAGTGTGCAGAGATTACAAAGGATAATAACTGCTTTGGTGCAGCAAAACTTGTTGTATTCTGCAATGCGGTTGAAGATAACCCATTTATGGCAGGGGCTTTCCATGGTGTGTCTGAGCCAGACTGTGTTATTAATGTTGGCGTATCAGGACCTGGTGTTGTTCGTGCAGCGCTACAAAAACTAGGAGAACATGCGAGCATGGATGAAGTTGCGGCTTGCATCAAGCAAACTGCATTTAAGATTACTCGAATGGGACAACTTGTTGGTCGTGAAACATCACAGCGTTTGAATGTTCCGTTTGGAATTGTTGACTTATCATTAGCCCCAACACCTGCGGTAGGTGACTCTGTTGCGCAAATTCTTGAAGAGATTGGTCTAGAAGTTTGTGGTGGTCCTGGAACAACTGCAGCACTCGCTATGTTAAACGATGCGGTAAAGAAAGGTGGCGTCATGGCCTCTTCAAGTGTAGGTGGTTTATCTGGTGCGTTTATTCCGGTATCAGAAGATGCTGGAATGATTTCAGCAGCAGAGCAAGGAATCCTAACAATTGAGAAATTAGAAGCAATGACGGCAGTATGTTCCGTTGGATTAGATATGATTATTGTGCCTGGGGATACGACAGCAGAGACACTATCTGCTATAATTGCAGATGAAGCTGCTATCGGTATGATTAACAATAAGACAACTGCATGCAGATTGATACCAGCAATTGGCATGGATGCAGGGGATAAACTAGTATTTGGTGGCCTATTAGGCGAAGGCCCTATTATGCCAGTGAAGATGACAAAAGCAGATAAACTAATCAATCGTGGTGGAAGAATTCCAGCCCCGATACATAGTTTAAAGAATTAATACTGGAGGGAATTATGTCAGAAAATCAGACAATACAGGAATTACTAATAAAGGCAAAACAACGTGATATTGAAGCCGCAAAAGAAATACTCAGACGTATTTCAGATAAGATGTATTTTATTACAAGATTATATGTAGCCGATCACGAACAAGCTAGAAAAGTAGAACAGGCTGGGCTAAAGAAGGTATTCTCAAGTCTAAAGGAAGTAACGAATCCGGAATGGTTTGAGTGCTGGGCAGCAGAAATTGTTCGTAAGGAAGCTATTGCTCATGTATTACCTTTAGAAGAATCTACAACTAACAGTAACATGTATACAGAAGCGGATGAAATTCCTAACTATATGGCAGTTTTACCTGAAACTGCTGAAGGTAAGAAATACCAAGTATTAGAGATGATGGATAAGCTTAGTACGGGAGCTAGAGCTGCTTTAGCACTTCACTTATATGATGGTCTATCCATTGAGGAAAGCGCAAAACTATTGATGAGCACACCTCAGTCTGTCATGAGTTGGTTAACAGAGGCTAAAGATACATTGATGAGTGGAGGATATAACTTAGGTACACTTATTGTGTTAATGGATAAGTTAAATCCAGTATCACAGCGTGCACTGGTTCTAAAAATGCAAGATGACCTTGCATTACAGTCAGCAGAGGATGATATTCTCAGTGGTGTATTCGCACAACCGGAAGAAACTGCTAAACCTGTAGAAACACCAGCTCTTCCACAAGAAGAGAGTAAGGAAGTACAATTCCCGGATTTACCATCTACATCAGGTTCTGATGAAAATACGATGCAGATACCAACAGTATCTGATGAAATTGAGGATACATTATCGCTTCCAACAGTGAAGGAAGAGTCAGCACCAACTTCTCATGAACAAGAGGTACGTTCTTCTGCAACCCAAGTTATCAAGAAGGAATTGTTTGATGATAATGATGAAGCTGCAGATGATATTGAAGAAGAGGAATCCAAGGGAGGAAGTTTCTTTGTGAAACTATTAATCGTGCTTTTAACATTAATGTTATTGGCTGGCCTATTTTGGATTGTATATGATTCAATGGGTGGAAAGTTTGATTTCAAATCACTCTTTGGCTCTAAGAACGAGACAACTAGCGTAGTTGCAAACTCTGATGCGACACCAGAACCTACAGCTACTCCAGAAACTTCTACAACTCCAGAGCCTACTCCGGAGACGCTAGGTGAAGTTGAAGTTGTAATTGACTCCTTGAATATTCGTGCAGGTGCAGGCACAAACTTTAATGTAGTAGGAAGTGCAAAACATGGAGAGAAGTTTACTGTACTTTCTATTGAAAAAACAAGTGATTACACTTGGTACCAAATTGGTGAAAATAAGTGGCTTGCGGATAAGAATAATCAGTTCTTAACCTATCGTAAATAATGAAAGAGACCTCGCGGTCTCTTTTGTTTTAGAGTAGTTCTAACAAATCCTGTCTAGATAGTGTGGCACTGGATACACCTTCACCAGATAGAATGCGGTCAGCTAGGCTTGATTTCTCCTTTTGTAGCTGGATGATTCTCTCTTCGATTGTATCCTTGATGATTAAACGGAAGACATTTACTACATTTGTTTGACCAATACGATGTGCACGGTCACTTGCCTGGTTTTCAACAGCAGTATTCCACCAAGGATCATAGTGAATAACGATATCTGCTGCAGTAAGATTTAGACCGGTGCCACCTGCCTTTAAAGAGATACAGAAGATAGGCACATCATCCTTTTGAAAGGATTCTACCATCTGTGCACGTTCACGTTGTGGAGTGGATCCGACAAGCTTATGGTAACGAATACCCTTCTTATCAAACTCCTCAGTTAAGGTATCTAACATAGAAGTAAATTGAGAGAAGAGTAATATCTTATGTCCTTCTTCGATTGCATTTTCTACGATATCTAAACAGAGTTCTTTCTTGGCAGAGTTGCCTTTATAGTGGTCATAAATTAAGTGTGGGTCACAACACAGTTGGCGTAGTCGTGTTAACTCTGCCAAAACTGCAATTTTGTTTTCTTTGAATTCTTCATCACTTTGTTTTTGCAACATTAACTTAAGACGCTGAACGCGTGCTTCATAGAGATTCTTTTGTTCATCTTCAAGTTTTCCATAATAGACATCTTCAATCTTATCTGGTAAGTCATGCAATACATCTTTCTTTCGTCTACGTAGGATAAATGGGGTTACCATCTTTTGTAGTTCTGCTTCTAAGAACTCATCCTGGTCACGAACGATAGGTAGTTCATAGTTTGTACGGAACTTTTGATAAGAGCCGAAGAATCCTAGGAGGATAAAATCAAAGATAGACCAGAGTTCGCTTAAACGGTTTTCAATAGGTGTACCTGTCAAGGCAATGCGGAAGTGGCTGTTGATTGCTTTTACTGATTGTGCAGCTAGTGTAGATGCATTTTTGATGTATTGTGCCTCATCAATGACTTGGCAAGAGAATTCCATTGTACGGTAGATATCAATATCACGCTTTAGCGCATCATAAGAGGTAATTAGAATATCATTCTCTAATGAAGTACGAATAAGTTCTTTGCGGATGTTTGCGAATCCTGAAATCATTGTGTAATGCATATTTGGCATAAATTTATTGATTTCATTGGCCCAGTTGTATACAAGGGAGGATGGACATACAATCAGCGCACGTTTACGATCCTTCCAAGCCACAAGTAAAGATATGATTTGGATAGATTTACCTAAACCCATTTCATCCGCTAGTAATCCACCTAGATGATTTTCTTTTAGTGCATAAAGCCAACGGAAACCTTTCTTCTGATAAGGTCGCAAGATTGGCTCTATTTCCTGGGGAATAGTGTATTCAATATCTTCGATATCCTTCATATTGCGAATCAGTTTTCTAAAATTATCTTCTGCTTGAATATCTAAGATAGAAGTCTTCGATAATTGATCAAGATAGGATGCACGATACGTAGGGATATCAATAGAGCCACTTGTAAATTGTGCATTACTAAGATTCATTGCGTCTTTGAAACTTGCAAGAGCTTGAATTTTTTCATCAATATCTACAAACTCACCACTCTTCAGACGATAGTATTTCTTCTTTGGATCATATTTACTGAGAATTTCATTGAGCTGTTTAAGATTAATTTGGTCACTGACTAGATTTAGTTGCAATAAATCATGATTCACTGATACGCCAATAGATACGCGGGGGTGGCTGTGAATCTTTAACTTCTTGAGAGATTCTGAGATAAATACATCAGCTTTAGCTTGCATTTCTAGGATACCAAATTTAATGAAGCGATATACCTTATCATCGTCATCGGTTAGTACCATACGAGAGTTTGCTGAATCGTAGGCACTAAACCAAGGGGCAAAGAAATGGTCCATATTCTTTTCGATGGATAAATCACGATTCACTGTATTATCATTAGGTATGAATACATTGTATTTTCCATGGGAGTAGATTGCGAAGAGTTCACCTGTAATCAGGTTGTCTTGTGGCATATCTAAATATATCTCAAAGCTAGGGACTTCTGGAAGATACTGAGTAGGATTAAATCCTTCTGTTTGAACAGTTAAATTCTTCTGCAAGATTGGGAATACATTTTTCGCAAAGGTTGCGATATCATCTTCACCAATAAAGATATTCTCTGATTTCGCACTATAGAAATAGTCGATTAATTTACGGAAGGATTGGGAAGTCCTTACGTCACGGTAAAGTATCTGACGACTTTTATCAAAGAAGTAGCTGTGTTTTTTGCCGGTAATATAAGGTAAAACATTTGTATGAAATTGATATCCATCATCAACTTTCTCGATAGAAGCGTTCATAGATGGTTGCCCATCAACTAGAGTATATGGTTGTAAGATACCATAACTCTCTTTGATGTTGAATGGAATATTTTGGATGGTATCCCAGAAGATATCTATTGCATAGGATTTTACCGTAATTGTACGACGTGGTAAATCGGCCGCATACATCATACGATACCCGGGAATACTTTGGTAAAGAGAATAGGAAGTTTCATCGTGTACATAATCAACTAAATATTGTACAAGAGGGCGATAGCGTGGGTGAAAGGCTTGTAGTGTATGGGTAAACTCTAAAGATTTTCCATATTTCTTACTCTTTTCACCATCCAGATTCTCGACAAACTCCGTAATATTTTGAATTGAATAGAGATGTTCATTTAATAAACCAATCTTAAAACCTACTTCAAGCATGTCATTGCGGAACTTTGGGGAAATTTCTGGTTCTAAAATAATATTTAGTGGTCTTTCTAAAAAGTTACTTGTGTGTGCTTGATAACTCGATAAGAACTCTTTAAATGATTTATCGGTATGTTTCTTTCGCAAGGAAGGTTCAGGCTGTGCTTCGTCGCGTTTTACGTAGGCAATAAGTACTGCTGCGATATGTTTACAAGGGGTATGGCGATAATCAAAATACTCGCAATCACAGGACATCTTTGTAATCCATTCGTTTTGGGGGCTTAACTCTATGTTAACAACATGAACACTGTAATACTCCTCACCTTGAACATTAGCTGTAATCAGCTTGTAATGTTCATTATTTTCGGTAATTTCCATGTTAAAGACATTGGCTTCAGTATACTCTTGCATACCTCTAGCAAACATTTTCTCACCAATAAAAGCACGTACAAATTCAAGTGTTAACATAGGACCTCCCTCCATTTCTTTATCCTTACATTCTAACATGTACCGCACGCAAATAATATATTATACTGTCTATATGGATGAAGTTAGATTACAGGAAATACACGATAAAGCACGAAAGGAACATGTCCCAATCATGTTGGATGATGGGATGGAATTCTTGTTGGAATATATACGTAGTCATGAAGGGATACGCGATATATTAGAGATTGGTACTGCGGTAGGTTACTCAGCAATTCAGATGGCAAGTTTGCGTTGGGATATGACCATCGATACGGTGGAAATTAATCCTATTATGTATGAACAAGCGAAGAATAATATCATGCATGCAGGTTTGCAGGATAGAGTACATGCATACTTACAAGATGCATACCAATTTGAAACGAAGAAAATCTATGACTTAATTTTTATAGATGCTGCGAAGTCTCAGTATCGCAAGTATATGGAACACTTCTTAAAAAATACAAGAAAGGGTACGGTTTTCTTCTTTGATAATTTGCAGTTTCATGGCATTGTAGAATGTCCTGAACTTTCACAAAATCGTTCTACCGTACAATTGACTCGCAAAATTTTAAAGTTCCGTGAATATCTCAAAACAGATTCTCGTTTTGAAACAACATTTCATCTTGATGTGGGGGATGGCATCGCAATTGCGGTGGTAAAGTAAAAGGCTTATCCGAAATGGGTAAGCCTTTGGTGTATTAGAAGTGTCCGCTTGTATGACCAAATCCACCACCACTACTAGAGTGGAAACCTCCACCTCCACCGCTACTCTTAGCTGGAGGATTATACGTGCGTGTCTCAGAGCGGTATAGATACATATCTTGTGCCCTTTGAAGTTTTAGACCGCCTTGCGGTATGTATGCATACGCTTCATGTGAAATACCTTTTGTCTTATGTTTACTTCTAAAGAATAAGATTGTGACAATAGAAATAATGAGTGGAACAATTGCAGTGATGCTACCCTTGATAATATAAGGTGTAACGATTGTACTTGAGCATTCATCAAGGAATACTTTTGCGCCTTCTCCATATTCGTTATATTTTAAGTGATCATATACGACAGCACTTGCGATATTTTCTCTCGCTCTTGCGTCGAAAATTTTATTCGCTTTTTTACCGTGTACTGTAATATCAAACTTACGGTCTTCCATCGTTAGAGTTAGCATGATGCCTTCTTTTTCATCACCGATTCCAAGACCTTCGGAATTGAAGATACTTTCGGAATATTGCTCGATAGTCTGAGAACCGTGAGAATTCATAATACGGATGTAGAAACCAATTTTATATTTATCACTGTAGTCTTTTGCGATGTTATTGAGTGCTTGTATTTCTGCGTTTGTTAATAAACCATATTCATCAACGATGTAATCATTCGCATCTGCTCTTGTTGGTAGCAAGAAACTTGGTAACATGCATAGCAAGAAAGTAAATGCCGCAGCAAGTGCTAGTAATTTTTTCTTCATAATGCGTACCTCCTAAAATGCCACAAACAGCAGTATGCCAGTCAATATCATACCGATGAGTAGAATGCCAAAGAAGTAAAGAACAGTTTTTCCAGTGTCGATTGGTAAGTCATCGCCAATCATCTTTCCTGTTTGACCATTCATTGCGAACATGTATGTCTTACCTTGCCATTTTGTGGTAAGCATCCATACTGGCAAGAATGCATAGTGTACTTTATCTTCTCGAATATAGATGTTTGAACGACGTGGGAGTAGAGTATGATAGCCTCTAACAGTTTCTCGAATTTTATCTGCTGAAGATGTACGCATACGTGTATTGACACGATTACGATCTTGTTCTGCAGTTACATCGTATCTGTCCGCAAGGTATCCAGTCATATATCCCATTTCAAATGGAATCATTTCGTTATAGTTATATGGTTCGATTGCGTCCATGAACTCATCTGGCATCTTACTTGATCCATCAGCAGGAACACGATTGAACTGTACGGTTCCTTGACGCAGGATAGAGTAGTTTTCAGTAACAGTGACTGTGTAGTCACCCTCACGATGAGAATGTGAAATTGTACCGCGGAAGGCCATGTCTACATCTGCTGTACCATCATAGAGCCAAAATGGTACATATACACCCTTGATATCTTCAATGTGGTTACGTTCCTTGAAGGCATCTGGCAATAGTGGTTTCCCACCGTAGAAATCAGACAATTTCTTGATGGCTGCATCTTTATTCATCTTAAATGGAATCACATAGTCAGGTTTTAATGCACCACTGAACTGTGCAGGAACAATCGTAGGGTTACCACAATATGGGCAACTTGTCGCAGCAGTATTCTTATCTGTAATTAACTGTGCGCCACAAGATGGACAGTTGTATGCACGCAGGTTTTGTTCATCCTCTTCACTCCACTGTAGCGTATCATCTGCACTGTATTCTTTTTGCCCTTCTTCAATGGATAGTGCTACTTGTTTATCGTAGTGTTCTTCGATTTCGGCAGGAGCAAAAGTACTGCCGCAGTTACCACATTTTAACTTCTGTGATGCTGGATCAAAGGTAAGAGGACCATTACAATTTGGACATTGGAAATTTGTTAAAGCGTTATTTGCCATAATATTCCCCTTTCAATTGAGAAAAAGAACCCGATAGAACGGGTTCTTATCGTTTTAAATGTTATTCAGGTTTCTTTGTTCCGCAATTAGAGCAGAAGTTTGAATGATTCTCATTACCACATTCTGGGCAGAACCATTTATCACCGCTATTAGCAGCCTTTTGTGCCTGACCTGCTTGGTATAATGCGTTAGCATTGATACCACCAGCACTTTGTGCAGCGTTCATTCCCATGAATCCCATCGCAGCACCGTTAGCATTCTTGGCAGCATCTTGCATTGCTTGTGCTTGTGCACCAACAAGTGTTGCGGCAGCTAAGTTTGTATCTGTGTATGCAGCGTTACGTTGCATTTGCTTGAGCATTTCCTCATCAGCTTCATCGGCCTTGATAGAAGATACGCCGAAGGATACGATTTCGATACCACGCTTTTCTCTCCACTTACTGCTGAGTTCTTCGTTCAGAGCTGCAGCTAATTCAGTTGTGTGTGCTGGAATCTGAGAGTAACGGATACCTTGTTCGCTTAACTTACCGAATGCTGGTTGTAAAGCAGTGAGTAATTCAGCGCGTAACTGATCGTTGAGATCACTTAACTTGTAGCTGTCTGATACGTTGCCACAAACGTTTGTATAGAACAATACTGGATCGCATACATGCAAGCTGTATTCACCAAAGCACTTCATCGATACATCGATATCAATACCTGCACGAGCATCAACAACTCTAAATGGGATTGGAGCTGGAGTTCCATACTTTACACCAACTAATTCCTTTGTGTTTACATAATAGATACGTTGGTCTGCGGCAGGTTGTCCACCGAATGTGAAACGGCGACCAAATTCTTCAAACATTCTCTTAACGCCTTCACCAAGGCTACCTGTGAATACAGATGGTTGTGTAGAAGAGTCATATTTGAATTCGCCAGGTTCAGCACAAATATCAACGATTTGTCCCTGTTCAACGATAATCATTGCTTGGCCATCAGCAACAGCAATAACTGAACCGTCAGTGATGATGTTGTCGCTTCCCTTATTGCCACTGAAGAATCCTCCAGAGTTTCTCTTAATACCTTTCACAACAAATACATCAGATGGAATAGCATCACAATAGAAATACTCTTTCCAAGAATCGCTAAGTGTTGAACTAGCGGATAATAAAGCAGTAGAAATGAGACCCATATAAGTTCCTCCTTATAGTCTTCTGACTGTACAACCATATACTAGCATCCATTTGACCGTCAGTCAATAAATAATTTCAAATAATTTAAATCAACTTTTCTTCAAATAATGAAAAAAGGTGTTGCGATGATTATATAGAAATGGTAATATAGTCACGTGCCTTAATAGCTCAGTCGGCAGAGCGAGCGGCTGTTAACCGCTAGGTCACAGGTTCGAGCCCTGTTTAAGGCGCCATATTAAAAGGTATCCACATTCGTAGTGGATACCTTTTTTCAAGTTTTATAGATAAAGCTCGAAATAGAAAGAAGAAATGAATGATATCAGACAAAAAGAGTGAGGATATATGAAAACGTTTCGTACGGAATATAAAAATGTCGAAAAAGTAATATTTCGACATAAATGAATTAGAAGTTCAATATAATTATTGTAACTCTTTTTTTGTACCAATAATAGACTTGTATTCTACGATGAAGTTTATATGATGAAACTATAAAAAGAATGCGGTAGATCGCATTGTATGAAAAAGTATAATATTTATCATCTATGTGCTAGAAAGTATACAACTTGAATTTAAGGACTTTATTTTCTAGCATCATCTATAATTTTAAAATTGAAAGGATATAAAGGAGGAAGAAATGACAGATATCTTATCATTAGGTGCATCAACCATATATATGGACATTATTATTCGCGTATTACTTATCATTATCTTAATACTTGGAATTATTCATCTAGTAAAGTTAATTTTTAAGAAGTAGCAGAAAATAGGAGGGTCGAAAAGGAGAAAGACATTAGCATTTGCGTTAAGTATAATTATTTCAACAACAATAACTATTACCTCAACAGGAATTGCAAAAGTATATGCAGAAACTACATCTGAACAACCTGATATTGAATTAATTGAAAGGATTTGCTCTACTGGAGTTTCAGAAGAAACAGCTTATAGACTTGTGCAAAAAGTTGAAGCGGGTGGAATGTTAGATTCAATGAATCCACAATATAAAGATATGGCTCCAACTTTTGAAAATGATCCAAGTTCAGGAGCTACACCACAAGCAGTGTTTGTTGTTCCAGCTATTGCTTGGGTAGCAGCGACTGTACATATTGTTGTAGGAACAGTTGCTGTATTTGTTGCCGCTGGAGGTGCAATAGCACTAGGTGCGGCCGTGTACACTAAGGTCAGGAGCTATTAATAAACATGAATGATAAATTAATTGTTATACTTGCAACTATTCCGATATTGATATGCGGAATTCTAATATTGATAGGCAAAGGAAGATTTTTGATTGCGGGTTATAACATACTTTCTGAATCTGAAAAAAACAAATATAACATTAGAAAAATTGAGATTATCTTAGGCATTTGGGTGATTTTCTTTGGCTTATCTCTAGCGACTATTTTATGGTTCGTGCATAAGATACCACCACTCATCATTGTTTGCTTTATTGTATTTACTATGTTTGTGTCGCTAATATTATTAATATATGTTAATAATATATCAACTAAAGAATAATCCTAATGTAAAATAACTTGGGGTTTTAGAAAAATCCGCTTTAAAATTACATGGGG
>NZ_CAUQGG010000017.1:0-27349 GCF_963517755.1 uncultured Solobacterium sp. | reverse complement strand
AAAACGATGGGCAACAGTTTGCTCATCGTTTTTCATTGATTGGTAATAAATCGATAAATCCTAATTCAGGATTGTTATACAAGCGAACAAAGAATTTATTTCCAGTCGCAAATCCTCTTGAAATATATAAAAGTCTTCCTTCAAGATTCTTGATACCATGAGTATATCTTGGAAATAATCCTTGTTGTGGTGCATATAATCCTTGTCTAATAAATGGGATTGCCCATTGACCACCATGTGCATGTCCACTGATGATTAGATTTACAGGTAGTTGTTCATAAAACGTAATATGATGTGGTCGATGTGATAAAAGGATTCTATAATACGATGTCATACAAAGAGAATCTACTTCTTCTACTGTCTTATTCATCTTAGGACCACCATCCGTTAAACCAATGATCTCTAGTAATTGCCCATTAATATTCATTACTTCACTATCATCTAATAGTACCTGCACACCATCAGAACGCATTGCAATCACATAGTCATGTAGTTCTTCTTTCAACATCGCATCATGATTTCCACTGATATACACACGTGGGTATTCTCTCAAAGCATGCATGAGTGCAAGCATGCTCTCATTATCTCCTTTAGGCGTAAAGATATCACCTGGAAATACAATTAAATCAGGTTTATGTTTATTTACCATACGAATAATACGCTCATTATCTTTACCAAAACTTTGAGAGTGCAAATCCGAAATCACACAGATACGAACACGTCTTGAAATAAGTGGTGAATATATCTTTTTTCTTGTCGCATCAATTTTATGCGGCCATCCTAAAAATATAATCAATGCAAGCAATAAAATCGTCACTATCGAAACAAGTAAAATTGTATGCATACCTTCTATCCTCCTACTCCACTTAACCAATTTGTCTTATATAACCGAATTAAATATAATACACCTCTTATCGCAATATCAATCGTCATCGCTAACCAAGCCCCCATAAGGCCCATCGTTGGTGCCAAGAAAAACGCTAGTGTAATACGAATCCCCCATAAACTTAGTAAATTGAGTATAAATGGCACTACCGTATCACCAGCGCCACGTAATACACCTGTAATTACAATCGACGCCGCAAATAATGGTTCTGCAAGCATGACAACACGAATTACACTGACACCTAGCCTTTGCACTTCGACATCCGGGGTTAAGATTGCAAAAATTATCGGTGACGTAAAGAATAGGAATATTGCAAGGACACCCATTACAGACATACCCAATAACGTAATAATATTCGCAAAGTCTTTTGCAAGTTCTTTCTTACCAGCACCAATTGCTTGTCCAATTAATGTTGTTGCTGCAGCCGCGATACCATAACCTGGCATATAACAAATTGATTCTACTGTATTGCCAAAGGAATGTGCCGCAATAGCCACTGTACCTAGTGGTGCAATAATCTTTGTTGACGCAATCTGTCCCATGCATAATACACTTTGTGCTAATGCATTTGGCATTCCAATCTTCCAAGCAGAAGACAATACTTCTTTACTAGCAAACCAATTCCCACGAATTTCTTTAATATGTAATTCCTTTGATTTTGTTAGGGCTACCTTAAAGGAAATCACAGTACATACACATACTGCTAGTGATGTTCCAAGCTGTGCACCAAAAACACCAAGATTTGCACCATATACCCATATTTCAATACCAAAGATTGAGATCAGACGAGATGGGAAAATCAAAATAAAATTAAAGATAATATCTAAGATACACATTAATACAGCCATCTTACTTGGAGTCTTCATGTCACCTGCACATTGCAACATACCATTCACCAAATAATTTAACTGACGTATTGGAAGGAAGATTGCATATAAACTTAAATAATCTATCGCATCTTTCCATATCTCCGGCTGTGCTTGTAACCAAGATGGGGCAACATGTGCCCACACATAACAAATGCCAGCAATCAAAAATGATATCAATAAAGATGTTAAAATCGATCCTTTAAATATCCTTCTACTACGATCAAGCTTTCCTGCCCCAACAGCATGTGCAACCTGCACCGAAAAGCCAATTGAAACACTGTTAATCAGTTCACCAAATAACCAAGTACTCGACATAACCAGACCAATTGACGCCGATGCTAATGCCCCAAGTGCGCCAACCATCGCTGTATCAATAAATCCCATGACCGTCTCTGTAATGACCGCCAGGATGCCAGGGATACTTAAATCTCGTATCAATTTGATTTTATCGGAAAATGTTAATCGTTCTGCATTCCGTATTTTTTCTGCTAGCTGTGTATTCATACGCCTATTATACAAAAAGGTACTCCCTTTGGAGTACCCCTCATGCTTATTTATTTGGATTAAAGTATACAGTTGTGCCAGCTTCTACAGATTTAGTAATCCATACACTCGCTCCAATCACACAACCATCCCCAATTACGGTATCACCACCAAGAACTGTCGCATTGGCATAGATAACAACGTTATTACCAATATTTGGATGACGTTTTATACCCTTTACAAGCTCACCATTCTCATCAACCTTGAAACTCTTCGCTCCAAGTGTAACGCCCTGATATAACTTCACATGGTGACCAAGCACTGCTGTTTCGCCAATGACAACACCTGTACCGTGGTCAATGCAGAAGTAATCACCAATCTTCGCACCAGGGTTGATATCAATTCCCGTCTTTTCGTGTGCATATTCTGCCATTAAACGTGGGATATATGGAACTCCTAAGTTATATAACACATGTGCAATACGATAGATAAAGATAGCGTAGAAACCAGGATATGCAATAACAACTTCCGGCTTTGATTTCGCCGCTGGATCTCCATCATAGATTGCTTGGATATCTGTTAAGACAGAACGCTTGATTGTAGGTAGTTCCTGCAAGAACATATCTCTTAAATGTCCGCAGATGGAACAATCCGCACCCTTAAATTGTAAAGATGCTTGGATTTCCTTCTGTAAACCTTCCGATAAATAGTTTAGCGCCTGTTGTTGATTTAACATTCCAGCATGATAATAGTCTGGCAAAATAACTGCTTGTACCTGTTTTAATATCGTTATGATATTTGTACGATCAGGGATTCGCATTTTTAATACTAGATCTTCATCCGTAATATCATTTAATTCTTCAAGTAGTGTTTCGTAATTTTCCATTTTATTCTGCGAATAATGCAGTTGATAAATAGCGATCGCCTGAATCAGGTAATAATACAACAATTAACTTACCTGCATTCTCTTCTCTCTTCGCTACTTCAAGTGCAGCGTATACTGCTGAGCCTGAAGAAATACCAACTA
This sequence comes from uncultured Solobacterium sp., assembly GCF_963517755.1. NCBI lineage: Bacteria > Bacillati > Bacillota > Erysipelotrichia > Erysipelotrichales > Erysipelotrichaceae > Solobacterium > uncultured Solobacterium sp. Next base: position 24,084 of record NZ_CAUQGG010000017.1, on the reverse strand, counting down.
ATATTCCTTCCTTTCTGCCAATTTCAGCACCTGTTGTGAAAGCTTCCTCATCTGTAACACGGATAACTTCATCATAGATATCTGTATCTAATGTTGTAGGAATAAAGCCTGTACCAATACCTTGAATCTTATGTGGACCTGGTTTACCACCTGTTAATACAGCACTTGTTGCAGGTTCAACACCAATCACCTTCACATTTGGATTCTTTTCCTTGAGATACTTACCTGTACCAGAGATAGTTCCTCCTGTTCCGATAGCGGAAATGAAGATATCAACCTTACCGTCTGTATCTTCCCAGATTTCTGGTCCTGTTGTTAAGTAATGTGCTTTACGGTTTGACATATTTTCAAACTGCTGTGGGATAAACGAATTCTCAATGCCAGATGCAAGCTCCTCAGCCTTAGCAATTGCGCCCTTCATACCCTTAGCGCCTTCTGTTAATACAACTTCAGCACCATAACCCTTTACCATCTTACGACGTTCAACAGTCATTGTATCTGGCATTACTAGAATAACACGATAACCCTTCGCTGTGCCAACCGCAGCTAAACCAATACCTGTATTACCTGATGTAGGTTCAATAATTGTAGAGCCTGGTTTTAATAAACCTGCTTCTTCAGCATCTACAATCATCTGATATGCAATTCTGTCTTTTACAGAACCTGTTAAGTTAAAATATTCAACCTTTGCTACAACACGTGCTTTTAAGCCAAGATCCTTTTCAAAATGTGTAAATTCTAATAATGGTGTGTGACCAATTAATTCAGTTGTTGATTTTTTGATATTTGACATAGTATTTTCCTCTTTCTTTTACGTAATATAGACAAGCGGTAAAACAAAAATCCGAGCATGCATTCATATGCCCGGATTTATTTACGATTGCACTTGCGAATCACTGCAATAATTGTAAATTAAAGCAGTCCCGACGCAGTAACAGCATTCATCCGGACATTGTTTAAAATACAACAGCAACACATTTGATTCATCATTTGTTTGTTCATGCCCGCTTCCTCCTGTTCACCGTTCTTATTACGGGAATTATCATAGTACTATCGGTTTTATTTGTCTACTCTAATGATTCAATTTTTTTCTTTCATTTTGAATAAGTGCTTGAATATCCGCTTCTTCAAACTGTTCTAACTGCTCCGACATTTCAGATTCATCCGCAAATTGATCAAAGATTTTTTGTTTATCATGTAATCGTTTAACCAGTATTTCATCTATCGTATCTGCTGCTAATAATCGGTATACAAATACATGATTGACCTGACCCATACGATAGATGCGAGAAATAGCTTGCATTTCATCCGAAGGTTTTAATTGTGGTTCACAAAGAATGACAATCTCTGCAGTCTGAATATTTAAGCCAATACCACCCACGTGAATTTGTATTGGTAATACTCGCGCAATCGGTTCATCAAACTGACGTAGAATATCCTGCCGTTTCTCTAACGATAATTTACCGCTAATCACAGGTAAAGCTTTTCCTAATAATAAGTCCGAAACAAAAGATAATGTGTCTAGAAAGTAAGAGAATATGACAACCTTTTTTCCTTCACTTAGTGCCTGTAAACAAAGTTCCGTCATGCGTTCAGCTTTTGTAGAATTAAGTGAGTCCCAGGATACTCTACGCATTGCCATAAAGTTTCCGGTTTCAACGGCTTTGTGATAAGAGTTGATTTCTTCCTCATTCATCATGCACCATTCATCGTGAATCGTTAATTCTGGAAGCTCCATCAGTACATCTGCACGCTTACGGCGTAAATACACCGGTGAAATCTTCTTGCGGAACAAATCTGCTTTTGCTAGATATTTCATATCGTTTACTTCGCTTGCAATTGAAGGATTTAAACATTCAATTAAATAACACATTTCATCTACGTTATTTTCTATCGCTGTACCTGTCATATATAGAGCGTATTCTGCTTGTTCAATCATTCGTACTGTATTGCGTGTACGTTGTGCCTCTTTGTTTTTAACAAAGTGCGCTTCATCTACAACAACCATGTCAAGCGGAAAATCTTTGTCAAAAATAATCTTATCTAAACCTTCATAGTTAATGATTGCAATACCACCATCACTCTTCCAGATTTCAAAATCACTAATACCGGTTCCATGCAACATATATGCTTGCATGTCTGTTAGTTTTTCAATTTCACGCTTCCAGTTTAGTAATAACCCGGCTGGGCATATTACAAGAAAATAACGATGTCCTTTGTGATGTAAATGATTCACTGCCGCAATCGCTTGAATAGTCTTTCCTAGACCCATCTCGTCTCCAAGCAGTACCCTTTTCTGATGCAAGATATACTTCGTTCCAAATTCTTGATAATGACGCAACTCCGTATGGAATGATTCTAAAAATAATGGTGTTGCTTGTATTTGTTTTAATAGCGAAACATCAATATCTTCATCAACATCATCCTTGATTTCAATATCCGCAAATTTTTCAATCACTGTATAATATTGAATCGCATTTTCTTTATAGTCCTGCAATATCGTTTCAAAATCTACATTTTTTAGTGCAGTACAATTATCATAAAATTGCATAATTGTTTCTGCGTAAGAAGACTGGTTAAAGTACTTTACATCTTCTACAGCTGTTAAAAATTTCTGTTTCTTTTTTCTACTACTAAAAATCCAACCAAAGAAATTTTGTATCAGGCCACTATTATCATAGGCTTCTTGGATACCACGTTCTGTTTCTTGATAAATTACATTTAATTTTGCATAGTTTTCTTTTGTATGCAGATAGAAGTAAATTTCCTGAAGAATCTCTTTATCCCTATCCGTTAGATGCTCTAAGTCTATACGATAGTGTATCTGATTTTTAATGGCTGCAGTACTACGATGTAATGCCAACATGAGTTTATCTGCCGTTTCATCCCCAATACCATTTAGTGCTTCTAGTTGTCTATGATTATATTTCAATAAATCATACATCGTTGTGATGTGATTGGCTTCAAGTGCTTGTAGAGGAAGTCTTGTAAAGGATTTTGTTAAGTCTGTAATTGGGACTTGTCGAATCTCCTCGTTAACTTTATCCACGATGATATCTTGGCACCGATCATGAATGACTTGGATATTTTTCCTTTCTTGACTGCGTAAAGAAAAGAGTTGATCTCTTAACATCTTCAACTGTTCGCGTTCATATCGAATCTCTTGATAGTTAATCTTTCGAAATATCATATTTCCTCATATGAATTATAAGTTGTTATTCTAAAAAAACAAATGACCACATTTGTAGTCATTTGTTTTTTTATTTTGTCCACTTTACAAATTCTTCATCTGTCGCAAGAACTGTATGTGTATCAGAAATCTTGTGATAACTTCCTGCCGTGTAATCAACACCCTCTTTCACCTTATCATAACTGAGTGCGATACGTTTTTTCTCAACAACTGGATTAGCTTTCGGAATCGCAGACAAGAGCGATTTTGTATATGGATGAACTGGATTATCAAAGATTTCATCTGTTGTACCAGTCTCTACAATATGCCCCAAGTGCATAACCCCAATACGATCAGAAATATACTTCACCATTGAAAGATCATGTGCGATAAATAAATACGTAATACCAAGCTCTTGTTGTAAGTCTCGCATTAGATTAACGACCTGTGCCTGTACCGATACATCCAAAGCAGAAATGGCTTCGTCTGCGATAACTAGTTTTGGATTCATAATGAGTGCACGCGCAATCCCAATACGCTGTCTTTGCCCACCTGAGAACTGTTGTGGATAACGTGTCGCATGTTCACGGGATAAACCAACCTTCTCCAAAATTTGATATACACGCTCTGTTAACTCTTTTTCGCTCTTATAGTCATGATGAATACGCAATCCTTGCGCAATAATTTCTTTGACTTTCTTACGTGGATTTAAACAAGCCATCGGATCTTGGAAGATCATCTGCATATTTTTACGGAGATAATCATTTTCCATTTTTGAAAGCTTTCCACTAATATCATGACCATCAAAGATAATCTTACCTTCTGTAGGATCATATAAACGGATGACTGCACGTCCTGTTGTGGACTTACCAGATCCAGACTCCCCTACTAGTCCATAGGTTTCACCTTCATAGATATCAAAGCTAATACCATCTACAGCTTTCGTTGTGTAATTTCGAGAGATACGGAAGTGCTGCTTTAAATTTTCTACATGCAATAATGGTGTTGCGTTATAATCAACTGCCATACTTTTCACTCTCCTCCCTCATACGTTCAATTCTTTCTTTTAGAATTGCCGGCATCTCTGCGCGTGGACTTCTTTCATCACATAACCACGAAGCCACACGATGCTGTCCACCGACATTAAACATTGGTGGTTCTGCTTTATAGTCAATTGCTAATGCATATTCATTACGCGGTGCAAATGCATCATACGTAATTGGTTTTAATAAATCTGGTGGAGTTCCTGGAATTGCGTATAATCGATCAGAATTGGTTTCTGTATCAGGCATAGACGCAAGTAGTCCCCATGTATATGGATGACGAGGATCGTAGAAGATTTCATCAATGGAACCCTTCTCAATAATTCTACCTGCATACATGACATCGACATAGTCCGCAACTTTTGCGACTACTCCTAAGTCATGCGTAATAAAGATAACTGAGATATTTCTTTCTACCTGAAGCTTTTTAATCACTTCTAGAATCTTCGCCTGAATTGTTACGTCAAGCGCTGTAGTTGGCTCATCACAAATTAGAATATCTGGATTGCATGCAAGTGCTATTGCAATCACAACACGCTGACGCATACCACCAGATAACTGGTGTGGATATTCCTTAAAACGCTTCTCAGGGTTTTCAATACCAACTTCTTCTAGCAGCGCTATTGCACGTTTCTTTGCTTCGTCTTTGGAAATACCTTCATGAATAATCATTCCTTCCATGATTTGCTTTCCTATCTGCATTGTTGGATCAAGTGATGTCATCGGATCTTGGAAAATCATCGCAATATGTTTTCCGCTAAAGCGGTAACGAATTTCTTTCTGCGATAGTGTTGTCATATCAACAGTTTCACGTTCGCCCTTTTCATTTGTAAAACTGTATTCAATACGGCCACTATCGATCCTACCATTACCCGCTAGAATTCCCATGATGGCACGAACAGTAACGGACTTACCAGAACCAGATTCGCCTACGATAGCGATTGTTTCGCCTTTAAATAAATCCATACGTACACCACGAATCGCTTTCACCCTACCTGAAGCAGTTTCAAACGAAATATTCAGATCACGTATTGATAATACTTTATCTTTTTTATCTTTGTTTGCTGACATGGAAACTCCTTTCTAGCGTTGTTTTTGATTTGGATCAAATGCATCACGAATACCATCTGCGAAGAGGTTGAAACTTAACATCAGTAATGCAAGTATGATAATCGCAGACATGATAATATGTGGATGACCTGTAAGTGATTTATATCCATCGGATATTAATGATCCAAGTGATGCATCAGGAGCCTGAATACCTAAACCAACGAAGGATAGGAAGGCTTCTGTAAAGATAGCGTTTGGAATTGAGAACATTGACATCACAATCAATTGTCCAAAGATATTTGGCATAACTTCTTTAAAGATGATAGAGAAGTTTTTGGCACCAAGCGTTCTACTTGCAAGAATGAATTCAGACTCTTTGAGTTTTAATACTTCCGCTCTTGAAATACGTGCCATACCAATCCATCCCGTAATCATTAATGCAAAGACAATCGATGTAATACCTGGAGGAAGTACCAGTCCTAACAGTGTTACAACCACAAGGGTTGGAATACCATTTAAGATTTCCATGAATCTTTGCATGACCATATCGACCTTACCACCAAAGTAACCAGAGATTAATCCATAGGACATACCAATAACAATATCAATTACAACTGCGCTTAATGCGATAATCAGTGATACTCTTGTACCTTCCCATACACGTGTAAATAAGTCTCTTCCATTGGTGTCTGTACCAAACCAATAGAATGCTTGTGATACACCATGGGCTGCGTATTGATCAACACCCTTCTCATAACCACTAAAGATTCCTAGTTTATAAATTCCTTGAATACGTGGTGGTAAACTTTGTACATCAAGATTAATCGCATCAGCCTTATACCCAGAAATCATCGGTCCAATGATAGCCAGTAGAATGATTACAATGATAACGATGGCACCAAGCACCGCACCTTTATTCTTTTTAAAATGCATCCAAACATCTTTTGCATAAGAAGTTGCAGTATACGCTTCATCTAATAATTCTTCATTACGATGTACAAAGACAAAATCTTCCGCTGTAAAATCATCAACTTTTTCATCTGTCAAAAAAGGTTTATTTTTAATCATATCCATTTAATTACCCACCTTTGCCACACGAATACGTGGATCAATGAAACCGTAGAGAATATCAACAACTAACATCACGAAGATATATAATGCTGAATAGATAAATGCACATGCAATCACAACGTTATAATCGTTATTCTGAATTGCTTGTACCATTAACATACCAATACCAGGAATACCAAATACCTTTTCAACAACCATTGATCCTGTCAAAAGATTTACTAACAACGGCCCCATAATTGTAACGATAGGAATTAATGCATTCCGTAATGCATGGTTTAGAATCAAGCCAGTTTGTTTTACACCTTTCGCCTTGACCAATTGAATATAATCAGATCCTAATACATCGATTAATTCTGAACGTGTAAAACGAGAAACATTCGCAAGCGGAAACATCGACAATGCAAGTACAGGTAGTATCATGGATGACCCAGCATTCTTTGCAGAGTATAGAATCGGTGTCCAGCTAAGTTTAAAGCCGACGTAATACATTAACACTAATGCAAATACATACGATGGAACGGATACACCTATGATAGAAATAAAAGAACATAGCGTATCAACCCACGTATTATGGTTAAGTGCAGCCGCAACTCCTAAAATAAGTCCTAGAATCGAACCGACAACCATCGCCATTGCACCGATGCGAATCGATAAGGATAGCGGTCCACTAATCAAAGCAGAGACTGCTTTATTTTTATTGATGACGTATGATACACCAAAGTCACCTTGAAACATATTTACGACATAGCGGAAGAAACGAACCAAAACCGGATCACTCAACCCATATTTCGCATTTAATAACGCTAACTGTGAGGATGTTAACTTCTCATCATTAAATGGAGAACCAGGCATTAATTCCAACATCAGAAACAATACAAGCAAGATTGCTAATAATGTTAGAAAGCTAATCACGACACGCTTGGTAATATATTTAAACATGAAGACTCCTTTCTTTTTGATAACAGAATAGAGCGGCGTTTATACCGCTCTATAATGTTGTCTTATACAATGTTACTGTGAAACGACCATCCATCTGTAATCATCGACGCCACCACTGTGGAAATGAATACCAGATACCTTAGGATTGATCATCATCGCACCACCATTCTGATAGATTGGGATAACACCGTGGTCTTGTTGTACTAAAATCTTTTCAGCTTCTTGGAAATCCTTCCAACGAGCTTCTGCATTTGCGGCATCCTCACCTGTTTCAGCTTTTGCGATGAGTGCATCATATGCAGAGTTGCTGTAAGAACCTTGGTTGTAAGTACTTGTAGTTGTTACTAAGTCCATGAATGTTTGTGGATCTGCATAGTCTGGTCCCCAACGTGTTAGACCAATATCATAGTCATGTGAAAACATTAGCTGTAATCTTGTCTTCTTAGGCTTTTGGTCAAGAGTTACTGTTAAACCAGGACAATTCTTCTGTAACTGTGCCTGTAGATTCTCGGCAACTGACTTAGAAGCTTCAGTGTCCTCAAATAATAGTGTAAAAGAAACATCTCCACCCAATTCCGCAACAGCCTTCTTATAGTATTCTGCTGCCTTATCAGGATCATACTCCGTTAAAGTATCTGCTGTATCAACATAGTCTTTTCCATCTGGACCTGTCGCAAACTCTGAAGGGACAAAACCTCTAGCAGCAACAGAACCATCTTTTAATACATCTTTTGCAATCGCTTCACGATTTACAGCATAACTGAGTGCTGTACGTAAGTTTGCATTTTGGAAGATTGGATTGTTGTAGTTGATGGATAGGTACCATAGGTAACCTTGTAAACGATTTGTAAAGCCTTCTTGAGAACTATATTGATCAACTTGTTCACCCTGTAGTTTAACCGCATCAATATCACCATTCTGATATGACAACATTGCGGCCTGTGTATCCTGAATGAACTTGAAGACAACTGTATCAGCCTTATCCTTCGCCTCATCTGCGTTAACATACTTATCATTCTTTTCAAACGTATATTCATTACCCTGTTTCCAATCTGTCATGACATACTGTCCAGAGTAGATCATATTTTCTGGCGATAATGCATACTGATCACCTTGCGATGTTACATATTCCTCATTCAATGGGAATAGAGGTGGGAATGCCATCAGGGATGGCAAGAAACTACATGGTAGAGATAAACTTACCTTTACTGTATGATCATCCACCGCTTCAACACCTAACTCCTTAGCATCTTTTTTACCTGCAATCACATCAGCCGCATTTACAACATGCATCGTATCTAAGATGAAAGCATACTCACTTGCAAGTGTAGGACTCACTAAACGATGCCAACTGTAAACAACATCATTTGCTGTGATTGGTGTTCCATTAGACCACTGTGCATCCTTCTTTAGATGGAAAGTATAAGTAAGTCCATCATCACTTACATCATAACTTTCCGCTAAGTCTGGCACAGGTGTTCCTGATTTATCCAACGCTAGAAGTCCAGATAAACCCATCATTTGCATCGAGAAGGAAGAACCATCTGTCGCAACTGAGTTATCCATTGAACTCATATCAGTATCGAATGCAATTGTTACTGTCGTAGTTGTGGCCACTTCTGACTTTGGACCACAGCCTGCTAGTACTGCCATACTCATCGCTGCAGCTAAACCAGTTGCCGCTATCTTCTTTGCTTTCATAACTATTTCCCTCCTAAAAGATACACTGAGTTTAAAATGTTTCAAAAAGTTTTTCAAGTGCTTTTTCTTTTCTTTCATAAATTATGTAAACATTTATCATTTAATTTATGTAAATTCTTACATTTATACTATTTTATTTCTTAAAATATCCTCGCTTTCCGTTAACTATCTCAAACTAACCCTGTCAATTCGTGCTATTGTATATGAGGATAACAAATTTTCCCCATTTCAAAGAAAGTGGGTTTTTTTATGGAAAATTTTACAGTTTTTGATTACGAAGACATTCAACTAATACCAAATAAGTGTATTGTAAACAGTCGTTCAGAATGTGATACAACAACACGATTTGGCAAACATCGCTTTAAATTACCAGTCGTCCCAGCAAACATGCAGACAGTCATTGATGAATCTCTAGCAATTAAGCTTGCGGAGAACGGATATTTCTATATCATGCATCGTTTCACTCCTGAAAGTCGTCTTCAGTTTGTACAGATGATGAAAGATAAAGGATTAATTTCTTCCATTAGTGTTGGTGTAAAAGAAAATGAATATCATTTCATTGCAGACCTTGCAAGTCATCACCTAGTTCCGGACTACATTACAATTGATATTGCTCACGGTCACTCCAACGCCGTCATCAATATGATCAAACATATCAAAAAACACCTACCTGATACATTTGTCATTGCAGGTAATGTAGGAACCCCTGAAGGTGTTCGTGAACTTGAAAATGCAGGCGCAGACGCAACGAAAGTTGGTATTGGTCCTGGTAAAGTATGTATCACAAAATTAAAAACAGGCTTTGGCACAGGTGGGTGGCAGTTGGCTGCCTTGCGTTGGTGTGCAAAAGCTGCACGTAAGCCAATCATTGCTGATGGTGGTATCCGTTCAAACGGTGATATTGCGAAGTCGATTCGCTTTGGCGCAAGTATGGTTATGATTGGTTCCCTATTTGCTGGGCATACCGAATCACCAGGTAATACCGTCATGCAAGATGGTATTGAAATGAAAGAATACTTCGGTAGTGCCTCTGAATATCAAAAAGGCACCCGTAAAAATGTGGAAGGCAAAAAGATGCTTGTGCCATGTAAAGGTTCTATCATGGATACACTAACCGAAATGCAACAAGACCTTCAATCATCCATCTCTTATGCCGGCGGAAAAGATTTAAATGCAATTCGTTATGTTGATTATGTCATTGTAAAGAATTCTATTTTCAATGGTGATTCGCATTAGGCATTCTATTTGGTGAATTTGACGCAAAGGATATAATAATAGTGAAAGAAGGTAACGAAATGACAAAGATCGATATTATCTCCGGCTTTCTAGGAGCTGGAAAAACTACATTGATACAAAAGTTAATCAAAGAAGTATATGCAGGTAAAAAAGTAGTTCTTGTTGAAAACGAATTTGGCGAAATTGGAATTGACGGTGGTTTCTTAAAAGATTCCGGTATCGTTGTTAATGAAATCAACAGTGGATGTATCTGCTGTACATTACAAGGCGACTTCCGCAATGCTTTACACGAAGTAATCAAGAAGTATAGCCCTGACCACATCATCATTGAACCTTCCGGTGTTGGTAAATTATCCGATATCTTAGCAGTCGTAAAAGATGTAGAAGGTTTACAGCTAAATAGTTACAGTACTGTTGTAGACGCAAAGCGTTGTGAAATCTACCATAAAAACTTCAAGGAATTCTTCGATGATCAGATTTCCACAGCTGCTTGTGTCATCTTATCCAGAACACAACTCGTTGATGAAGAAACATTACAAAAGGATATCGCAATCATCCGTGAATTAAACCATGACGCAAGAATCATCACGACCCCATGGGATGACCTCTCTGGTCAAGCCATCATCGACGCAATGGAAGGCTCTACAGACGGCTTCCCAGAACTCGAAGAGGAAGAAGAATGCTGCTGTTGTGGATGTGGTTGTCATGACGAAGACGACGATGACGATTGTTGCTGTGGCCACGACCACCACGAACACGAACATCATCACCACCATGAGGAAGAAGAGTGCTGCTGTTGTGGTTCTCATGAACATGAAGAGCACCACCATGAACATCATCACGATGATGAAGAATGTTGCTGCCATCACCACCACGAGGAAGAAGAACATGATGAGGAAGAATGCTGCTGTTGTGGCCATGATCATCACAATCATGAACATCACCATCATCACCACCATCATGGACACGATGCGGATGAAGTATTCACATCAATCGGTATTGAAACAGTAAACAAATACTCTGTAGAAGACATTGCACTAGCACTTTCCGAGTTAGATGAACATATCATCCGTGCTAAGGGCATCGTCCCAAGTACAGATGGAAGTTGGTTATTCTTTGACTATGTACCAGGAGATGCAGATATCCGCATTGGTTCCCCTGCTTATACTGGTTTAATCACTGTCATTGGTGATCAGGTAGACGTTGATCGCATCAAAGAAATCTTTGCGGTGAAGTAAGATGGCAACCCCTGTTTATCTCTTTACGGGATTTCTTGATTCCGGTAAAACTTCTTTAATCTTAGACACACTCAACGACCCTTCCTTTATGGAAGAAAATAGCCGTACGTTAATCATCTGTTTTGAACAAGGTGAAGTTCGATACAACGATAAATACCTCGCAGAGCGCAAAGCATTCGTTGAATACATGGACTCTCCAGAGGATTTAAACGTAGAAAAGATTCGCGAGTTAGATACCATCTATCATCCAAACCAAGTATTTATTGAATATAATGGAACCCTCGCAATCACACCGTTTATCTTGTCACAGATGCCAAACTTCTGGCCTTTGGTACAGATTCTTACAACAGTAGATGCGACAACTTTCCAAATGTATATTAACGCAATGCGTTCTGTCATTTACGAGCAGTTAAAGTACAGTGATACAATTATCTGTAATCGTTGTACACCAGATACCTCCGCATCAATGTTGCGCGGCAATATCAAAGCTATTAATAAAAAAGCTCAGATTTTCTACGAAGGTGAACATGGTGCACAAGTCACTCTTAAAGAAGGTGTACTACCATTTAATATCAACGCCCCTATCATCGATATCAAAGATGATGATTATGGCATCTGGTATATGGATGCAATTGAAAACCCAGATAAATATGACGGGAAAGAAATCATCCTACGCGGTAAGTTCACCGAAACATTACCAGGCTATCATCAAACATTTATCATGGGCAGACAAGCAATGGTATGTTGTGCAAATGATACAAGCCTGTGCGGCTTAACCGTCACAGGTGTGAAAGTAGAAGAACTTGTGAAGGATAACTGGTATGAAGTACAAGGTAACCTCAAAACCGTCCCATTAGATAATGGTGGTAAGACACTTGTCCTTTACGCAAACCGCATTCAAAACTACCAAAAACCACAAGATGAGTTCGTATATTTCAGCTAATCACTAGGGTAATTCTTAAGAATTACTCTTTTTTTTCTGAACTTTTTTAATTTTCACCTATGTTAGTTAACGCACTTTGCACATTTGTGCTACCATTATTCAGGGAAGTGATAAAATGATGAAATTTATAAAAGAAAAACTAAATATACGTAGAGCCGTATGGTTCTTACTCATCTCGGCAATGTTCCTGCTGTTTTATGCACCACATCTTTCCTTTGATGTACATATGAAAAAAGGTATCCAAGGTACTGTGGTCGTATCAAACTTCAATACCGATCGTGGAGAAGAAATCTTTGCAAACTATAACTATAACTCTCATAAGACATGGCTAGATGCACAACCATCTTGGGAAGTAATTCACCTCAGTAACATTCCAATCGTTACAAACTCTTTACGATTAGGTTTTAACAACGTAAAGACAGACATCGCTATCTCAAAGATTGATGTCTCATTTGGGCCATTTAAACTTGCAGAGTATACACCAGAGAGTATCTCTAACAAGATCATCGCCTCTCAAGGTATGGTCATTAATACAAATGACAACACCATTAACCTAACCGTTAACGGTGTTGAAGGCTGGCTCCAACTCGAGACCCAAGAGTACTTACCAAAAGCTGCTTGGGTTGCAGTATACCTATCCATTTTGGTATTAAGTTGGATCATTGCGTATCTCATTGATAAGAAGATTACATGGGCAAAACACGTTCCAGAAAACGAAATGATGTTAATAGCGGCTCCTATCTGGTGCTTCTTTATGTCAGAAATCTGTACTGGTAACTACTACTACATCAACTTGATGAATCGTTTCTATAACGTTGCTATCTATATTATTCTATATAAAGTACTCTACTTAATATTCCGTCGATTACCAATCTCAGTACTGATTAGTAACTTATTTGTTGTAATCTTCGGTATCGTAAACATGTACGTAACACAGTTCCGTAACCGTCCAATCGCACCATGGGATTTAACCGCAATTGGCACAGCTGCAGATGTCATCTCAAACTACCATGTTCAGATTCGTTACTTCATGGTTATCGCAATTATTATCGCCATCTTAATTTATCTCTTGATGCGCGCTGTACCACGCGATAATACAAAGATTAACGTATACTACGCAACATATCCTATCTTGATTATTGTTGTAGCACTCTTCTTAAATAGTGTTGGTCAATACTACCTATGGGATATGAACCTATTGTCCATCTTCCAAACAGATGGCACAGCGCTTAGTTTCACAGGTCTTGTAAACCAATACATCTCTGATCAACCAAAGAAACCAGAAGGATATTCTGTAGATGACCTCAAACAACTGGGCAAAGAACTTCAAGAACGTGCCGCAGCCAACGTTGATCCAAATGTCACAAAACCAACGAATATCATCATGGTTATGAATGAATCCTTCGCGGATATGAATGTCGGTGGTACAAACTACGCTGATAACATCATCCCTTACTTTCTATCTTTAGATAATACGATTCGTGGTAACCTCTACGTCGATGTACGTGGTGGTGGCACATGTAATAGTGAATATGAATCATTAACCGGTAATACAACAGCCTTCTTTGCGGGTGGTGTATATCCATTCAACATGTATATGCACAGAAACGTACCTTCTATGATTTCCTACTTCAACCAAAGCGGCTTTACTACTACAGGTATTCACCTTGGTAAATCTACCAACTGGAACCGTGCTTCCGCATGGAAGAAACTACAATACCAAGATAAAGTCTTCGCTGAAACATTCGATGGCCTAGAGACAATCCACGGATACCCAAGTGATGCACAGAACTTCAAAGTTCTAGAAGAGACTTACGAAAAGGAAAAAGATAAAAAGAACTTCATCTTCAATATCACCTACCAAAACCATGGTGGATATGATGATAAAGATGATCTAAAGAAGACCGTCAATTTCAGTTCTATTGGTGGTGGATATGGTCATGCGGAAAACTACTTCTCATTAATGAAGATTTCTGATCAAGACTACAAGAACTTGATTGAATACTTCTCAAAGGTAAAAGAACCTACAATGATTGTGATGTTTGGTGACCACCAACCATCCTTAGGTGCAGATTGTGATAACCTTCTATTCCCACATGCAGGTACGCCTGAAAACGACATGACACAGTACATTACACCATTCTCCATCTGGGCAAACTATGATATTCCAGATCAGAAATTCGATAAGTTAAGTATCAACTTCCTGTCTTCACTCATCATGAAAACAGCCAACTACCAAATGACTCCATATCAGGAATTCCTATATGAATTAAAAGATAAGTATCCTGTTATTGGTCTATATGGTTGTTATGACGCAAGCGGAAAGTACTATCAATCCGTAAATGATATTAATGATCCAGATATCAATACATACCGTTGTCTACAGTACAATAACGTATTTGATTCCGATCGTATCGAATCACTATTCTATCCAGACGGAAACGAAAGTAAATAATGCCAACAAAAAAGAACACGCCGGTGTTCTTTTTTATAGAAACATACGAATAAAACTATTTTCTTCCGTATAAGGTTTCCAACCCTTACCAGGTTCTGAACTCTTCATGAAATTTGTCCAAGCAGAAACCATTTCATCACTAATCTTATAATCACGAACTTCCATCTCTCTCCAACAACGACTTAACGTACCAAACATATACCATAACTCTGCAGAGTGAAAAGCACCAGCATCATCTGATGGCAACTTGCGGTTGAATAAATACAGGTATGTCGGTTTACCTTGATGTTGATTTCTTAAGTTCGCAAAATCAATCATACTCTGATAGTACTTAGACTTGCGCATTGGTTCATCAACACCTAAGCCAAAATCATTACCATTGGCACCTATGATATACGGTATATTCTGAATATCACCACGCTTCACCAGTTCATCCAAAGTATCCTCTAGCACAAAGCCATCCACCACTGGCCCAAACAGCAGGCGATTATCATGTTTGGAAAGCTTCGGTAAAATATCCACTAACTTCTGAGCAGGAATTTGACGTAATGCTTGAATATTCTTCGCACCAACCAACTTCATAATTTCCTCGCCTGTCTCATACGCCTCTTCTACCGTCTTATGTTTGAAGATAGGATTATCTACTCCAGCACCACTTTGTATAATAGCCTTGGCAATCATACCACGTGTTGTAGGACTAGAAATTAATGTCTGAACACTGATAGCACCAGCACTTTGTCCAAATAAAGTAATATTATCAGGATCTCCCCCAAAAGCTTCGATATTCTTTCGAACCCAGCGAATCGCAAATACTTGATCTAAAATTCCATAGTTGGACACACAATGTGCAGGATCTTCCTCTTTTAATTGCGGATGGGCAAAGAACCCAAATACACCAACACGATAATTAATCGTTACAAGAATCACATCATTCTGTACAAACGCTTCTCCATCAAACGGGGCTTCATTCCCATAACCATGGTCAAATGCACCGCCATGAAGCCAAATTGCGACTGGATGTCCATGTTCTGATTTACGGTTTGGTGCCCAGATATTTAAATATAAACAATCCTCACTCATTTCAGGATAAGGATATTGTTCATAGTTATAAAACTCCTTACGATAAAACGGATTCGATGACTTAGGTTGTGGACAGATTTTACTATATTCCAAAGCATCTCTAACCCCCAGCCAACGATCAGGTGCCTGTGGCGAACTAAAACGGAGATTCCCAATTGGAGGTTTTGCGTATGGTACACCTTTAAATATTAATTTAGATTCTGTAACTTCCCCACGCAAGATACCTTGTTCCACTTTTATTTCAACTGTTTTCATAAAAACCTCCAGTTCGAATTCTACTCGTATTTTTCATCATTATACCATTTCTAATTTTTAAACTAATGAAGAATACATGAAAAAGAGGCCCGCTGGCACAGGTCTCGATTTCTTTTTATTTTTTTGGGAGGGAAAGAAATTTATAATTTCTCTGTCATTTAAGACACTTATAATATACCCAAACCATGTGTGAGATATATGGTGAAATCGTGAAAGTATTGTGAAAGTGTGTTTTCATATAATTTTTCTAAACTTATTGTCAAAAAAGCATATTTTATCGTACTTTAGTAATTTCACTATTGTTATTATCAATAATCCAGTTTCATAATCTATGTAATTAATTTTCAAAATTTAGAATAATTATTCAAAAACTTAACAACCTAAAGCATTTTTTAAATGATAGAGAGGTGCTTACTATAACAAACCCATTAAAAAAAGTATAATATTAAATATGGTGGTCTAATATGCATTCCCTAATGTATCATTCATGATTTCCTACGTCCTCGTAGCTCAGTTGGATAGAGCGACTGCCTCCTAAGCAGTAGGTCGTGCGTTCAAATCGCATCGAGGACGCCATTAACAATAAAGAGGTTGTATATCTCCAGTAAATTTTCTAGATTTACTTGAGCATACAACCTCTTTTGATATTACGGTAAAATTTCGAGCCAATATCCATCTGGGTCCTCAATAAAGTAGATACCCATTGCCTCATTTTCAAAACAAATGCAACCCATCTCCTGATGCTTTTTATGTGCAGCTTCAAAATCATCTGTCCAAAATGCGAGATGGAATTCGCACTCACCTAAATCATATGGCTGAGGATGATCTTTAAGCCATGTAAGCTCCAACTCAAAATCGCCAACCTCACTCATTAAATACACAATAATAAAATCATCGCTTGTCTTTCTTCTTACCTCGTGTAAGTCAAGAGCTTCGTTATAGAAGCGGATGGATTTATCCAAGTCGAATACATTCAAATTCTCATGAATCATTTTAAATTTCATATCATTTCTCCTTTCGCTGTCTCGGTATTTTTAATGCGATACTGATATTGTGGGTATTCTGTGATAAAGCGCTGAATCACAGCAGGTTCTCCCCAGTAGTGGATTGGAAAGACAGCATCACAGTCCACATTTTCTAGAAAATATAATAACCCATCAGCGTAGTGTGCTTCCAGTCTTGGATCAAGTGGAACAAAAGCAACATCAAAATGTCTGCCCTTAATTTTTCCAATCTCCGTGTGATATATAGTGCGAAGTTCTCGGTTTTCCTCTTCCGGTTCACCTTCCCAATACCAATCGTTTAAATCGCCACCATGGTAAATCATTCCTTCATCCGTACTCACAATGAATGCGACACCACTATCGTTTGAAAGTAAAGTCTCAACTTGAATTCCACCATCAAACTGATAGCACTCATCAGGTTTAACAAAGCTATGCTTAATCTTCGATAATCTATTTTCATCACTGATGTCGTTTGCTAGTACAGCTTGATAACGCATCCCCCTTTCATCAAGGAGATCAAAAATAAGCGGATTATAGTGGTCCTCATGGGCATGACTACAAAAAACGATTACTTCCTTATCCCTATCTAGAAGCGGTAATTCGCCTCTGTAATAGTCAAATATACAGTAGCAATCGTTCAGTTCCACTAAGATACCACTGTGATTTAAGTATGTTACTTTCATGGAATCACCTTCTTAGTAATAGCTAGTTACAAATCTACTATATTCTTTATCAACTAAAGCAAAATTAACTATAATCACTATCAATTGTATTATCCTAAAAAATATTCATCAATCTTCTCTGGTGTATCGAGGATTTCCTCATAAGGTACACCAGTTACGCGAGCTAACTCAATAGAACCCTCAAACGCAATTCTTATATCTGGAGTGAATATTCTATTAAAAATTTCTAAAAAATCTTCAAGTTCTTAATTTAACTGTTCTTATCTAAAAATTAATCATGTGATTTAATTGAAACCACCACAATTTTTTGATATTAAATAATGTCTTCTTGTGGTACATTCTCTCTATACATTTTTCTTAAACCACTATTTATGAACTCATACTTTACTTCATACAAAAAATTAACATCATTAAAGCATCTGAATAAAGTAGTTGATAGCCCTGCAAAATCAAGATTATCGAATTTATTTGTTATTGAAGAAATAATTACATTACTTCCCGTTGCAAGAATGTTTGAGTAGTCAATAATTTTATTAGCTTTAACAATAGTAAGCTTGTCATTAATATCTCCCCCATTTTCTTGCACCATTATGAGGTAAAGCAATCTAATAATTGTATTAATTAATTCATTCAAGTAGTACGATGTACCAAATTTAGCTAAATCACCAAAACTAATTTGTCCTGTCAACTTTTCAACTTGATTTTCATTCAAAATTAAATTAGCACCAGGTATCTGTATTCCTGCTATAGTATATGTGTCTGTTGCGATATGTATGAGTTGCTTAATAAAAGCTGCTACAAATGGCTTGGGATCTTTCTTTGTTCGTTCATATGATGCATTCAAAGCTTTTAAAAAACTTGCCTTTCTGTTTTCAATAAATGGACTCTTGTATTCTTTTGTATACACTACGTGATAAGTTAGAGGAATCTTTTTTCTTGTAGATGTAATTGTATTAGTCATAATATTGATTGTTCCAACCAGTAAACCCACAAGAGGATCATGACCTAGTGTTGCGAATCTATGATTAACACCTTTTTCATTATCTCCACCTTTGAATAGTCCTAAATTTTTTCCTTCTTGATATTTTTGAACATCATATGGTACTCCAGGCGTAGATATAATCATATTTAACGGTGCATAATAGTGACCTATTTTTTCTTTTTTATTTGATTCAAACTTACTCAATACTTTTTTCTGACTCTTTTTTAGTGCTTTCTCTTTTTTTCCAATATTAGCCTTTTCTTTTTCAGTAATATTATTCAATAGATAAATTCTTATAATTTGCAATGCAGTTGCAATCATAACCAAAGAAACTTCAGCTTTTGATAACTTAGTTTGATTTTTGAATTTTGAATCTAACAACTTGTATCGTAAAGAATATTTTTTGACCGCATTATTTATTTCTTCCTTAGATAGAAGTAAGTGCTCTTCAAACATATCACTTGAATTTTCTTGAATGTTATTTTCTTCTTTCTTGGAGTATCTTTCTTTACAGTATGTTTTAAACTCTTCAATGGCCACCTTCTCTTGATATGTAACTTTTTTATCTAAGTTTACTGTTGAAAGAATAATTTCTTCATATTTTTTCAAATCGCTAATATCAATACTATCTAAATATTTTACTACATCAGAAAAAGTAATATTATTATTTAAAATATCTTCGAGTTCTTTTTCAAATACTTCTGGACATTGTGGTATTTTTTCGTGAAATTGACTTACTAAATCGTCAATTTGTTTCTTTTCATGACGTGTTATTGTCCCATCAATATTTGCAATGTATTTAGCTAAAGAAATAGCCGCAAATGATGGATCAATATATAGTTTTCTTACTTTTTTACATGATAATCGTACTCCCTCGTATACTCCATTTTCGAATCCTTCTTTGTGTGCCTGTTCAACCTTCTTCTCTTCACTTTTTTTACATACTAAATATGTAGTCAAGCCTGCCAAAACCACTAAGATTACAACCCCTGACTTTCTTGAACTAAATTCTGAAATTCTATCAACTATTATCCCCTTCATAGACATATATAACCCTCCCTTATAAATCTATTTTAAATTATTATTAATATCATCATAGAACCCTATATTACTCGTTATACATACCAATACCTCTTTTATATGGGCTCTTTTTATACTTAATATCATATTATAAAAAGCAAAGAAGAAATACACTATTTTAAATTTTATATTTTTACTCTCACACCTCAATTATATTTGAAATGTTACTTTCACATCAAATCACATAGTATTTTATTAGCACTCTATGTTCGAATGTGCTAAAATCTTTTTATCCGAAAGGAGTTTTATAAAATATGAATGATAACAAGAAGAAAAAACCTCTTGTGTACTACTATGCATTTGTCGCAATTGTATTAGTATTACTCAACTTGGTTTTACGACCTGTAATTCAACAGGCACAAATTGAAGAAGTTCCTTATAGTACATTTATTCAACAAACCACCGATGACAAAATTGATGAGGTGACGATTGAGTCTTCTCAGATTACATACAAGCTCAAAGATGGCGATACAGTGTATTCTACTGTAAAAATAAATGACCCTGATTTAGTCGATCGTCTCGAAAGTCATGACGTGAAGTTCTCTGGTACACGTGTACAACAGGGTTCTCTATTTATGAACATCTTCTTTGGTTGGATCCTTCCAATCATTATTGCGGTAATGTTAATGCGTTATGTTAACCGTACAATGCAAGGTGGTGGAAAAGATTCTCCACTTGGAGGTGGAGGTCTTGGTGGAATGTTCAACCTAGGCAAATCAAATGCGCGTGTTTACGATAAGGATAAGACAACGATTCGTTTCCACGATGTGGCTGGCGAGGATGAAGCCAAAGAGAATCTGCAGGAAATTGTAAACTATCTACATGATCCAAATCAGTTTAAATCCATTGGTGCGACAATGCCAAAGGGTATTCTCTTAGTTGGTCCTCCAGGAACAGGTAAGACCATGCTTGCAAAGGCAGTCGCAGGTGAATCAAACGTACCATTCTTCTCTATCTCTGGTTCAGAGTTTGTAGAGATGTTTGTAGGTATGGGTGCTTCTAAAGTTCGTAGTTTATTTAAAGACGCAAAAGAAAAAGCACCATGTATTGTATTCATCGATGAAATCGATGCAATTGGTGGTAAGCGTAATGCAGGCAACTTTGGTGGTAATGATGAGCGTGAACAAACATTAAACCAGTTACTGACAGAGATGGATGGATTTGAAGGTAATAACGGTATTGTCGTTTTAGCAGCTACAAACCGTCCTGAAAATCTAGACCCTGCCCTACTACGTCCAGGAAGATTTGACCGCCGTGTTCCAGTTGAGTTACCTGACCTTCAAGGTCGTGAAGATATCTTAAAGGTACACGCAAAGAAAGTTAAGACTGAACCAGGCATTGATTACAATGTAGTTGCACGCATGGCTTCTGGTGCCTCTGGTGCAGAGCTTGCAAATATCATCAACGAAGCTGCTTTACGTGCTGTACGTGAAAAGAGAAATGCAGTTAGTCAGAAAGACTTAGAAGAAAGTATTGAAGTCGTTATTGCAGGATACCAAAAGAAGAATGCAATTCTAACGGATAAAGAAAAACTAGTTGTTGCATATCACGAAGTTGGACATGCATTAGTTGCGGCACTACAAACACATAGTGCACCTGTACAGAAGATTACAATCATCCCACGTACAAGTGGTGCTCTAGGCTATACAATGCAGGTAGAAGAAGGTAACCATCCTCTTTACACGAAGTCTGAATTAGAAAATCGTATTGCGACACTTACAGGTGGCCGTGCAGCGGAAGAAGTTGAGTTTGGTCAAGTTACTACAGGTGCTTCTAACGATATCGAACAGGCAACTAAAATTGCTCGTGCCATGATTACACGTTACGGTATGAGTGATGAATTCGATATGGTCGCAATGGAGACTGTAAATAACAAGTACCTTGGTGGCGATGCGTCACTTGCATGTTCAGATGGTACAGCTTCAACAATCGATCAAAAGGTTGTAGCTCTCGTGAAACAACAACACGACAAAGCAAAGCAACTATTAACGGAACATAAAGCAGATCTTGATCGAATTGCACAATTCTTATATCAAAAAGAAACAATTACTGGTGAAGAATTCATGGAGATTCTTGAAAAGAAAGAAGACTTTGAATTATCAGTAGTACAATAGCCTTCACATTCGTGAAGGTTTTTCTTTTTATCAAAAGAAAAAAACCGGCATTCACCGGTTAAAAGTTTCTCGCTTCAATATCCATCACCATGTTTACTCTACGTTCATGGCGGCCACCTTCAAATTCAGTATTCATGAATTCATCTACAAGCATCTTCGCCGTTTCAATTCCAATGACTCTTGAACCAAAGGCGATGATATTTGCGTTATTATGTAATCTTGAATATCTAGCACTATATGGTTCAGAGCAGATACATGCACGAATACCCCTTACTTTATTACATGCAATCCCAATTCCAACACCAGTCCCACAGATTGCGATACCGCGTTCTACCTCACCATTTACAACAGCCATTGATACCTTTTCACCCCAGATAGGATAATCTGTACTTTCCGATAAATCTGTACCGTAGTTAATAACTTCATGTCCTTGTGATTCAAGATACGCAACAAGTTCCTTCTTCATCTCTACAGATGCGTGATCATTTGCAATACCGATTCTCATGCGGCTACCTCCTTCTTCAAATCTGAATGATTCTGTCTATACCATAACAAGAAGGCTCCTGCTAAGAATACAAAGATAGAAATAAACTGTGATGTAGAGAAAATCCAAATTTGCCCACGAATTAAATCACCACGTAAGAACTCTACTAAGAATCTACCTAATCCATATAGAACTAAATACCACGCTGCTGTATCTTCTGGATGCTTGCCCTTTAATAAGTTTCTTAGTAAGAAAGCAAAGATTAAGAAGTTACCTGCAGAAGAAATTAACTCTGTAGGAATAACCTTGATACCAGCACCAGGTCCCAAAGACTCTGCCGGGAATTCTACACCATACCAGGCCGTTGTTCGAATACCATAACAGCATCCAGCAAAGAAACATCCAATACGTCCAAAGCCTTGTCCCAGTGAAACAGCAGGCATTAGTACATTTGCGTACTTCATGAAGTTCCACTTCTTCCACTTACAATAAATCCACGCAGCAATAATACCAGCGATGATACCACCATAGACCACAAATCCTTCATTACTCAAAATCACTACAGGATTCTGCACGAATGAATCCCATACCGTAAAGATATAGAGTAACTTCGCTCCAATGAATCCAAAGATGATGATAAAGAAAATCATTCCATCAATCTTTTCATATTCTAGTCCTTGTTTCTTTGCTAGACGTTCTGATAACCAAAACGCAAACAATATACCAACTGCAATCATGAAACCATATCCATGTACAGTTACAGGACCAATTTTAAACCAATCATTAAACATTAAAATACTTCCTCCATATATCTATTTTAAGTGATTGTATCGAAAATGAGAAGTCATGCTATTCCGACTTCTCTTCTTCCGTATTTTCTTTTTCTGTTTCTTCTGTAGTTTCTTCTCTTTCTTCTTCCACTTCCGCATCGATAATCTTTCCGTTTGCTTCAAAACTCTTTAAGAACTTATGGAATTTATCTGCGATAAATAAGACTACGAAAATATCCGAAACACCACAATAAACCAAACTAACACCAATCACAACAAACAAAATCTTCTGTAGTTCAACACCTGTTAAGAAGAACATGACTACAAAGCCAAGTACGATAGATACAGCTGCTAATACAATGTACGTTGCGTATTGAGATGAACCAATACGTTTCGCAACGACTGCATTTTGTAACTTATCAAAACCATCCGCAACGATTACAAGTCCAAGTAGG
The DNA here is from genome assembly GCF_963517755.1 of uncultured Solobacterium sp. Taxonomy (NCBI): domain Bacteria; kingdom Bacillati; phylum Bacillota; class Erysipelotrichia; order Erysipelotrichales; family Erysipelotrichaceae; genus Solobacterium; species uncultured Solobacterium sp. The sequence goes on along the minus strand of NZ_CAUQGG010000017.1, from coordinate 332 downwards.
ATTGGAATGATATCTAGCAAGATTTGTTGTTTAAAGATAATAATAAGACCAGCAAATATTGCCATAATTCCGATTGAGAATTCATTACGACGCAAACTTTCTTTTACGTTGATAACAAAGTATGTTGTAAGAGAAACAATACCATATACAACTAATGCGATACCCAACACATACGCAATCAGATCTCTACTACTTTCTGGATAAACGATTAATAATAAACCTGCAAGAATATATCCAATTCCAACTAATATCGATCTCCACTTAATTTGTTTTAACATAGTAACCCCTTTTCCATAGAACTATAGTATCACCAAAATCACAAAAGAAATAAT
>NZ_CAUQGG010000016.1:0-28106 GCF_963517755.1 uncultured Solobacterium sp. | reverse complement strand
ATTTTAGATACCGTTTGGATGACATTATTAATCGGAATTAGCAGTAATAACGTGATACCAATCCCTATGATACCGGAGAAAATACCAATGATGAATGTCTCCGCATTAAATAACTGCGAGATATTCTTTTTCGATGCACCAAGTGCACGCAGAATACCAATTTCCTTCGTTCTTTCCATTACAGAAATATAGGTAATGATTCCTATCATAATCGAAGAAACTATCAATGATACGGCCACAAACGCAATCAGTACATAAGAAATACCATTGATAATCGTCGTTAAGGAAGATGTCATTAACGCAACATAATCTGTATAGGAAATCTTTGAATCTTCACCAACAGAATTGTTGTAATTTTCAATTGCTTTTCCTATCGCATCTTTATTTTCAAAACTATCTGCATAGATACTGATACTGGATGGCGATTCGTAGCTCACTGCCCCAAAGGAAGCAAGATTTTTCTCTAACGATTTACCACCGATATAATCATTGTAAATCGCAAGTAACGTTGTTGTATTTGGACTATCATTGAGATAATTTTCCAACATGCTAGACATACTACTTTGTGGATTCATGGATAATTTTGACAAAGCATTCATATCAAAACTGTTTGTATCTACATCTGTTTCTTGATTTTGACTTTTTCCATCATAGTACAAAATCAACTGGTACATGTTCACCTTTTCATCATTGCTTAGATTTAACAAATACTCCTTAGTATCCTGTATCTTCTCTTCATCCGTTGTAGCATTAAAGTGTACGCCATTTAATACATTAATTTCCGGAGTATTCTTTTGTGCTTGTACAATAGCAGATTCATTTGCTCGATCAATCACATAATTAGTTAAAAGATTTGTATATGCGACCACAGTATTGATGGTCGCATTTTTCGCATCTTCCTTCGGACGAATAATTCCGGTTACTTTTAAAGGAATCGATTTATTCATTAAGCCATCGGTATCATACTCTGGATTCTTGATTTGACTATAACTACCATTCTCATTTTTTACATAGTTTTCGCTTGATGGCACAAGATAAAATATCTTCTGTAACATGTCCTCATAACTAAGTGTAAAGTCCTCTCCATCTTGTTTATTCGCAAGTTGATTTTTAGCAGCTGTGTATTGTTCCTTGGTGATAAAACCTAGTTGATACATCGATTGTACTGGGATACTATTGTTCTCATTGAGTACCATCACAACCTCGTTATAACTCGTTGGCCAAGAACCCGCCACCATATCATAACTATCTGTTACTACAGATGAAATTGGCTGCCCATTTGTACCAGCAACCATTTCAGAGAAATTCTTTGCAGATTCGTTATTTACCCCCATATTCACAAAATTAAACATACGAGGACGATTTGAATTTCCATTTCCACCATCTAGTTCAATATTTGTGTTAATGAGTTGTTGATTTGGATTTTTTGCATACACGCCAAAACTAATGTTATAGCTGTAGATGATTCCATTCTCACCAACGTATTTGTGAATTTCAGAAGTAGGGTCATCAAGATACTTTTTAAATTCAGCTAGGTTATTTTGAATCAGATTGTTTGTAACTGCATCACTTTGTTTCAATGATTGATAGTCTGCATGAACTTTTCTATCCTCTACTTGTGTTTCTTTCGAAGAGGATAAACCCATCATCTGCGTACGTAACTGCATAATCGAAGTTGCATCAATTGTCTGTGAAGAAATTGTAATTGGATAGGATGTCATCGTTTCCTTTTGAACACGTGTAATATACTGATTCATTCCTGTTGATAAAGCCAAGATTAACGCAATACCAATAATTCCAATACTACCTGCAAAAGACGTCAGAATTGTTCTTCCAATCTTTGTACGAAGATTGGCAAACGACAATCCCAAAGATGTCCAAAACGACATAGATACTCGCTTTTGATTCTTCGTGAGTTTTTCTTCAACACTCCCTTCAGGGACATCAAATGGATTGGTATCACTTGTGATTTGACCGTCTTTCAAGTTAACGATACGAGTTGAATACACTTCTGCAAGTTCAGGGTTGTGTGTCACCATAATGACCAGTTTCTCTTCTGAAATCTGCTTTAAAAGATTCATAATTTGGATACTTGTCTCTGTATCGAGTGCTCCTGTTGGCTCATCTGCAAGTAAAATATCCGGATTGTTGATTAAAGCACGTGCGATTGCCACACGCTGCATTTGTCCACCAGATAATTGATTTGGCTTTTTATGGATATGATCTTGAAGTCCAACTTTATTTAGCACTTCCACTGCCCGTTTTCTTCTTTCTTTACGTGAAACGCCAGAAAGGGTTAGTGCCATCTCAACATTCGAGAGTACATTCTGATGAGGAATCAAATTATAACTTTGAAATACAAATCCAATCGAAGTATTACGATACGCATCCCAATCCACATCTCTATACTTCTTTGTGGATACACCATTTATGACCAAATCACCACTATCATAACGATCTAATCCACCAATAATATTTAACATCGTTGTCTTTCCAGAACCAGACTGTCCTAGAATTGACACAAATTCATTCTCTCTAAAATTTAAGGAAATACCCTTTAAAGCAACTTGCGTAAGTTCCCCTACCGTATAACTCTTAACAATATTCTTTAGCTGTAACATGAAAGAGACCTCCACATATACATTAAGAATAACATAGTAAAATTTTGCATTTTTAAAATATTTTTTAAGATAAAAAAAGCAGGTATTTCACCTGCTCATTAGAGATTCTTATAAAGTCTGCTTAACAACAGCTTCGAGTTCTTCTCTTGGCATGAAACCTAAAGAAGAAGCTACCTTCTCACCATTCTTGAAGCCAATCATTGTAGGAATGGACATAATTCCATACTGTTGAGCAATCTCAGGATTGTCGTCAACATTTACCTTTACAAACTTAATATCTGCATAGTCCTTAGAAATTTCTTCAAGAACTGGTCCAACCATCTTACATGGTCCACACCAGTCAGCGTAAAAGTCTACGAATACTGATTTGTTATCAGCTAATACTTTGTCATATTCTGCTTTATTCTTAATAATATCCATTTTTGAATACCTCCGTGAACATATTATTGCATAAATATATTTGATACAAAAGAATTATGCTCTATTTAATTTTTGCGGCAGCTTCTTCATCTAAAATAACAGTTACATCTGGGTGATCCTGTAAGATACTTGCTGGACAATCCGTTGTCTTAGGACCTTTAATCATACCGTATACTGCATCAGCCTTATTGGCTCCTGTAGCGATTAAGATAATCTTCTTTGCACGCATAATTGTGCCTAAACCCTGTGTGATTGCTAGAGTTGGAACTTGATCGATATCCCCATCGAAGAAACGAGCATTGTCCTTACGTGTCTGTTCTGTTAGTTCCATTGTATGTGTCAAACTATCGAACGCTGCACCTGGCTCATTAAAAGCGATATGTCCATCAGAACCGATGCCAAGTACCTGTACGTCTACCACATACTTTGCCATTTCACTTTCATAACGTACGCATTCAGCTTCAGGATCTGCTGCTTCACCATTAGGAATGTGAATATTCTCTTCAGGAACGTCAATCTCGTTAAAGAGATTATCATGCATGAATGTATAGTAACTCTGTTCGTGATTACGTGGTAATCCAACATATTCATCTAAGTTGAATGTAATAGCATTCTTATAAGATGTACCATTTGTCTTATGGTCTGCAATCATCTTCTTATACAAACCAACCGGTGTAGAACCTGTAGCCAATCCTAATACTGGATTTTCCTTCTCTACAACCTGACGCATAATTTTAAATGCTTCTTCACTTACTTGGTCATAGGAATCTGCAATAACAATTTTTAACATTTTTCTTTCTCCTTCTTTTTAGAATAGTGTTATTGAATACGCTGTTTGCCAGCTATCATTTACATCTAATAATATTGTTCCTTCACGTTTTTCAAACGGAACTTCATTCTTCTCAAAATCTGTATGTGAGTACCATGGCTCGATACACACAAACGGTGCATAGGGTGACCAATACGCAAGCCATGGATAGCCCTGATATTCCACCTGTACACCATGAATACCATCCGTTAATTTCGTACAGGTACTACGTGGATTTTGGATGATGATTGTCTTCTTTAATGCATCTTTATCCAAAGCAATTACATCTACTTCTTGATTGTTTAATAGTTCCTTTTGATTCAATTCTAAACGGTATGCATCAAATGTTTTATCTTTTTCAAGTGGGCAATTGAATGCAGGATGCAATCCAAAGTTAAATGGCATTACACAGGTATCTCTATTCTCAATACGATATGCAATATCTAACTTCTTACCCTCCAAAGAATACGTAACCTCGAGTCGGAAGTGAAATGGATATTGTGCTAGCGTTTCTTCACTATCACACAGTTCCATTACGATTTGAGTATCAGTATGTTTAATACATTTAAATTCACTGTTTCTAGCAAAGCCATGGTTTCCAGTATGATATTCGCTTCCTTGAATATGTAGAATGCCATCCCAAGTTTTACCAACGATCGGAAATAAGATTGGATTTCTTCCAGCCCAATAGGTTTTATCACCTTGCCACATTGCCTCGATATTCGTTTCACGATCAAAGAAACTATGTATTTCAGCTGCATGTTCATCAATCGTTACTGATACAAATGAATTTTGAATTGTATACGTAGACATATATTCCCCCAACTCATTGGCTTTATTATAACACTTTGCATGATTTTTAAATTTCAATCCTTTTATAAAATTAGTTAAATTTATATTTTTTTCAAGATTTCAACTATATAATTGGACTTTTTTCACAGTTAGCGTGATAATTTTAATGTTCAAGGAGGAAATAACTATGTCATTTATTGACGGAATTAAAGAAAGAGCTAAACAAGATATAAAAACAATTGTATTACCAGAATCAGAAGACGAAAGAACACTTCGTGCAGCTGCAAAGATCTTAGAAGAAAAGACAGCAAACCTAATTTTAATTGGTGATGAAGCAACTGTAAAAGCAGATGCAGAAAAATATGGCGTTAACGTTGATGGTGCGACTATCATCAATCCAGAAACTTCCGATAAATTAGAAGAATATGTAAATACATTATATGAATTACGTAAGGCTAAGGGCATGACTCCTGAAGCTGCTCGTGACGCATTATTAAAAGATCGCACAACATTTGGTGTCATGGTATTAAAGACTGGTGGAGCTGATGGTCTTGTATCAGGTGCTTGCCACTCTACAGCAAACACATTACGTCCAGCATTACAGATCTTACGTACAGCACCAGGTGCGAAGTTAGTTTCAGGCTTCTTCATTATGGACGTTCCAAATTGCGAATTTGGTTATAATGGAACATTCGCATTCGCAGATTGTGGTCTAAACCAAGATCCAGATAGTGAAAGCCTAGCAGCTATCGCTAACGATACAGCAAATACATTTAGAACACTTGTAGGAGCTGAACCAAAGGTTGCTTTCCTATCCCACTCTACAAAGGGAAGCGCAAAACATGCATTAGTAGATAAGGTTGTAAATGCAGTAGAAATTGCTCACCAACAATATCCAGATTTAGTATGTGATGGTGAATTACAGTTAGATGCAGCTATCGTTCCAAGCGTTGCGGCAAGCAAAGCTCCAGGTTCCCCTGTTGCAGGTCAAGCTAACGTATTAATTTTCCCTAACCTTGATGGCGGTAACGTTGGTTATAAGTTAGTACAGCGTTTAGCTAAGGCTGAAGCTTATGGTCCAATGTTACAAGGTATTGCTAAACCAGTTAACGATCTATCCCGTGGATGTTCTTGGGAAGATATCGTTGGTGTAGTAGCCTTAACAGCTGTACAAGCACAAAACAGCAAGTAATAAATTAATGTATGCTTGCATACATATAAAAATAAGAGGTATCCACACACAATTGGATATCTCTTTTAATATGTTTGATAATCATGGTTTTAATATATTTAGTTTTGTATTGCATTTGCAGATACAATATATATGCCGTTAGGTATGCACTGTATCGGAAGGATGCTATCTACATCTGCCCAACCCATTTTTTCACAATTATGGTTTGGACAATCAACCTTACTAACGTGCCATTTACCATCTTTTACTTCGATTGTTAAATCTCCCACATTCCCTTTAACTGTATATGTGGCATCAACACCAGAATCGAACCATTGGACAATTTCTCCACGATATACAACTACTATCCATTCCCCTTTTGCCTGGTCATTTGGAGCTCCGTTAAGTGAACTATCTGTCCTATTAATTATTGCAGGAATAAATTTGAAAACTAGAATTAGCACAATAGATATTATAGCAATTACTCCAAGTGCAATATATTCTCTCTTTTTCATGTTTATCTCCCTAAATTTCAATGATATAAGCTTTCTATTCCTTATCCCAAGGAAGTAAGTTATCTCCCTTTACAAGATATGCATTCTCCGCGATTCTTGCAAGCGGTGTATCAGAGTAAGAATCGGAATAGAAGTTTTCAATCTTTGTATTGTCGAATACTTCACGATAACGACGTACCTTTTCTTCTCCATGACAATTCAACCCGCTATATACACCTGTATGAATATCAACTACACTTGCCATGCATGTTTTAATACCAACCTTCTTACAAAAAGATTGAATTAAGAATTCTGGCGAAGCAGAAATAACTACATCATCTTCTTTTTGTGTATCTTTATACCACTGCTTTACATGATCCAAATGGCTACTTGTATAGTCTTCAACTACTTTTTCCATATCTTCCACATAGCGAAACATGCGATATAAATTTGATTTGAAAGTTAACTTTGGCACAATGTGTAGCACATACAAAAGTCCAAACCAAACTGTACGCGGTAAATTGATTAATGTTTTAGGGCGATGTAGCCAAAGATATTTCACAAAACCCACAGTGGAATCACCACGGTAGATTGTATCATCCCAATCGTAAACGTTCATTGTATTCTCCATTCTGATTGCTTTTACAAGATAAGATATCTTTTTATAAATTGCAAGTCTTCAAAATAACTATAAAAATCTCACCTTGTATTCCGATTTTATCTAGTCATAGCAAATATTCTAATCAACTGTCAGAAAAAATAATCTTTGCTGGTATATAAACCCTCTTCATGTCTTCTTTTCGTTTCTTCGATTAGTTTTGGATAAAGTTCTAATACCTTATTTTTTATTTCTTCCGGGCAATTTTTTGTAAAATGAATATGATATCCTGGTGCTTCTCTTATCGGAAAAACGAACATATACTCTCTTGCAAAATCTAATTCATGACCGTATGATTCATTCATTTTAAATATCCTCTTCAAACTAATAATATACTTTTTTAAAATTTTAAGGTACCAGTGAACAATAAAATCCATTCATTTATATCTACGATTGCCATGAAGATTTATTATGGTTACTAATAATGTGATAACCATTAAAAATATACATACTTAAATATATTATCGATGATTCATCAAAACCTAGAAAAGAGCACAACTCACCTTATTAAGTTATGCTCTGTTGTATTTTATCTATTTATTAAAGCTAAATATACTTTTAATACTGACCCATTGCTGGAGGTACTGGCACATCCTTTTCTGGAAGCTTAGCAATTGCAGCTTCTGTTGTGATAAATAAGCCAGAGATACTTGCAGCATTTAATAATGCGGAGCGAGTTACCTTCGTAGGATCGATAATACCTGCTTCATACATATCAACCCATTCGCCTGTCTTTGCATTGAAACCATGATTTTCTTTCGCTGCTAACTGCTGTTCATAGATTTCATTACCATCAAAGCCAGCGTTTTCAGCAATCTGCATGATTGGCATTTTAAGTGCGTCTAACACAACATTGATACCACGTTGTACATCTACTACATCTGACTTTAATGTGGTACGTACATCTTTATACGCTTGCACCAATGCAAGTCCACCACCAGTCACAACACCTTCTTCAACCGCAGCCTTTGTTGCGTTTAGTGCATCCTCGATGCGTAACTTCTTTTCCTTAAGTTCTGTTTCTGTTGTAGCACCAACCTTAATTAAGGCAACACCATTTGTAAGTTTACCTAGTCTTTCTGCTAGTCTCTTCTTATCATAATCAGACTTTGCATTTTCGATTGCTGCTTTAATTTCAGATACACGTTTAGCAACTTCAACACTATCACCTGCACCATCGATAATTATTGTCTTATCTTTGCTTACCACCACTTTCTTAGCAGAACCTAAATCATTCATTGTCATTTCCGCTAAGTTCATATTCAAGTCTTTCGCATAGAAGTTTGCACCTGTTAGGACAGCGATATCTGCCAATTGATTCTTTGCATCATCGCCAAAACCCGGAGCCTTTGTCGCAACAACATTGAAGGTGCCACGTAACTTATTAATGATTAATGTACTCATCACTTCATTATCATAGTCATCTGCGATAAGAAGTAATGGCTTATTGATTTTAACAACTTCTTCCAAGACCGGTAGAATTTCTTGAATTGTATTGATCTTTTGGTCTGTTACCAAGATATATGGGTTATCCATGGATACTTCCATCTTATCACGGTCACTTACCATGTATGGGGAAACATAGCCTTTGTCATACTGCATACCTTCTGTCATCTCTAAGACTGTTTCGAAGGAACGTGATTCATCTACGTTGATAACACCATCGTTACCAACCTTTTCCATCGCTTCCGCAATAATCTTACCAATTTCTTCTGAGCCTGATGAGATAGTAGCGATGTTCTTTACATCATCGTTGGTTGTAACTTGGTGAGAGTCCTTTAATAATGCGTCTGCCACAACATTGGCTGCCTTTTCAATTCCCTCACGCATAAGTACAGGATTAGCACCCTTTTCAACTGCCTTAAGTCCAGCTGTAATCATTGATTGGGTTAAGATAGTCGCAGTTGTTGTACCATCACCTGCTAATTCATTTGTATTATTGGCTGCTTCATATACTAACTTAGCACCCATATTTTCAAACTTATCTTCAAGTTCTACTTCTTTAGCAATAGTTACACCATCATTTGTAATCACTGGTGAGCCAAAGGATTTCTCTAATACAACATTTCTTCCCTTTGGGCCTAAAGTCACCTTCACTGCATCCGCTAATTTATTAACACCGTCCAACATAAGTTGACGTGCATCTTTACCATACTTTAATTCTTTTGCCATAATAATTCCTTCTTTCTACTTTATTCTACAATCGCAAGAATATTTTCTGCTTCGATTAATAGATACTCTTTTTGATTTTCTTTGATTTCAGTTCCAGAATATTTTTTATATACAACCTTTTGACCAACCTGTAATTCCAATGGTATTAATTTCCCATTTTCCATCTTACCAGGTCCTACAGCCACAACAATACCCTTTCCAGGTTCTTCCTTTGGCTGTTCTGTCAAAATAATACCGCTCTTTGTTTTCTCTTCTTCTTTCGCTTTTTCTAAGACTACATAATCACGTAATGGTTTTAACATGTTTATTCCTCCTTTTAGCACTCTAATACATATAGTGCTAACATAAATTATCTTAGCACTTTCTATCACTCTGTCAATAAGAGTGATGAGGATAAAACTTTTCTTGTATAATAGGGTTGGAGTTCAAATTATGGAAAAATTGAGTTTATTATTGTTTTCAAATAGTGAATTTTTAATCTTGTTATGTTTTACCTTTGTGATATTGATCATCGGTTATTTTTTATATCAGCTATATTATTTTAAATCCGAAAAACATCACAGTATTTTATCACTCGTATTAATGATGTTAATCTATACTGTCATTTCTTTTTGGAAGCTTGGTTCAACTAGTTTTCCAACGACTACATGGCAGCCAACCGCAGAGAAACAACAAATCACATTTGACTTTGGCAAAAGCGAAAAATTTGATGCGATTTATACAATCTATGGGGAAGGTGATACAAATTCTAATCCATCCACATATCAAATTGGTACAAATAATATTCATTTGTATGCTTCTAATGATTTACAAGAATGGGTACATATTGCCAGTCTTAAACAAGGAAATATTTATACCTACGCAATTGAACAAGGCAATTGGCAATATCGTTATATCAAACTGGTTGATTTAAGCGAGAATAGTTCTTTATCAGAAATTGGCTTCCGTAATGAAGATCATACTGGATTTTTACCAATTTCTATCTTGCGAGATAAGCAGAAAGATGGACCATACCCTGGAAGTTTACTCATTGATGAACAAGATAAATTGGTTCTTTCTCCTACCTATTATGACCAAGCATATTTCGATGAAATTTATCACGTACGTAACGCATGGGAAATCGCAAATGGACAGTATATGTACGCAAATGTTCACCCATTACTCGGCACCAATATTATTGCACTATCCATTCGTTTATTTGGGATGCACCCTTTTGCCTGGCGATTACCTGGTGCGATAGCTGGAGTATTCATGTTACCAGTGTTGTTTGGAATCTTAAAATTATTATTTAAACGAAATGATTTATCTTTGATTGGATCATTCCTGCTAGCTGCGGACTTTATGCATATCACAACTTCACGTATCGCAACACTAGAACCATTTAGTATTTTATTCATATTATGTTCGTTCTATTGGATGTTTAAGTACTGCATGTCGAATTTCTATACCCTACCAATGCAGAAGGGAATTATATACTTACTCCTATCTGGTATCTTTATGGGAATATCAATTTCAGCGAAGTGGACAGGATGCTATGCGGCAGTAGGATTAGCAGTGATGTTATTTACAAACTGGATACAACGTTATCTTGAATATAAGAAGGATAAAAAGAGACATCAACAATTCTTTCAAATACTACTGAAAACAATGTTATTGTGCATACTATTCTTCATCATTATTCCAATTACAATTTATTGTATTTCTTATATTCCAGATCAAATTTTCCGCAATGAGCCATGGTCAATCGCCAACGTTTGGAAACAAGCTCAACAGATGTATTTCTATCACGTCAATTTAAACGCAACACACCCATATCAAAGTACTTGGTTTCAATGGGTATTTGATTTACGTCCGATGTGGTATTACGTTGGAACTGTAGATAATGTATTTCATACAATTTCTTGTTTTTCTAACCCATTACTAACATGGGCTGGTGTCCCGGCGATTCTCTATACAACATACTGTGCACTATTTAAGAAAGATACGGTAGCTTGGTATATTGTGGTTGGTTATTTTAGTGGTCTATTACCATGGATTATCTATGTCCATCGTATCGTATTTGCATATCACTTCTATCCAACATCATTATTTACCATCATCGCGATTGTATACTGTATTCATCACTTAAAACAACGTAAATATCAGTTTGTAGTACCAGTATATCTAGCACTCTATCTAGGATTGTTTATTCTATTCTTACCAATTACAACTGGATTTGGTACAACAATACAATTCGCTAAGCTTTTAGCATGGCTACCAGGATGGTATTTCGGATGAAAAAGTATCGTAAGTTATTGATTGATTTATCAATTATCCTAGCATTGACTGTGCTACTAATGTCCCCATATCTAGCAAAGAGTTTTCTTGCGATTGAACATGATACCTTCTTTCATGTATCACGTATTGAACAATACGCAAAGGCTCTTCAACACGGACAAATACTTCCAGCTATCTATCCATATGAAAATGGAGGATTTGGTTATGGAAGCCCACTCTTTTACTCCGATATATTCTTACTGTTACCAGCAATTCTACATAACTTGGGACTAGTATTGGTTGATAGCTATAAGCTTACTGTATTTCTAGCAAGTTTATGTTCTGGAATTACAATGTACATGCTTGCAGGTAAGTTTACTCAGAAGTCACCGATTCGATTGCTTGCTGTCGCCACATATCTTTTCAGCAACTATCACATCACAGATATCTATGTACGTGGTGCATTAGGTGAAGTGTTTGCGCTTGTAGGCATTCCACTTATACTATCTGGTCTATACGAAATCTTTGAAACCAATCAGAAATATTCACTCTCCTATCTAATTGGTTTGGTGATTACTGTATTATCACATAACCTAAGCTTCTTATTATGTTTTATACTGATAATTATTGTATGTATCATATATCTACCGAAGTGCTCATTTGATAGATATAAAATATTAGTAAGTGAAAGCATGCTGGCATGTTTATTCACTACTTTCTATACCTTCCCGATGATAGAACAACTAAAATCACAACAGTTCTATCTGAATTACTATGCATCAAGTTCCGCATTAGAAAATCATGCAATGGCATTCCGGCAGTTCTTTGCCAACCAAACTGTGTTTGGACTATCTGGCAATCAATATAACGCAAACAATGCAATGGTTGTTAATATTGGTTTATTTTTAACCATTGTACCTATCAGCTATCTCTTCCTTACTAAGAAGAAATATCCATTCATAACTATCATGTTAGTGATCGGATGGAGTTGTATGTTATTGCCTGCACAGATATTTCCTTGGAAGCACATGTCATTGCTAAGGATATTACAATTTCCATGGCGATTAAACATGCTTGCATTACCGCTATTATGTGTCCCTGCTGTAATAGGTATAGAAAACCTTACACATAAACTTAAGTATTTACCTATCTGCTTGATATTGTTGTTGAGTTTAGAAGGAATCTACCATCTCTATCCTGCAACAAAACGTACATTTATCATGCCACACAATACCACATGGCAAGAAGTAACCAATGGTAAACTCATTGACCCATACTATTCTGCACAATACATGCGCGTAGAACTTGCTGGTGGTGATTATCTTCCTTATCACTCTCCTGATTTCCGTAGTTATACAAAGACAATTCAAACTACATCAGGTGAAACAGTCACAACAGGAGAATGGATTGACTTTGGTACTTACCTCTTTACAATTACCAATCCACAAACTGTTGTACTACCGATTACCTACTACAAAGGTTATATCGTTCGTAATATTGATACAGCTGAGATTCTAGAGACCTCATTAAGTCATAATGGTCTTGTCAGTGTTTCAATACCATCTACTGGTACGTATGTCTGTCTGTACCAAAACACCCTCATACGTATGGTATCTATATGGATTTCTGTTCTTACCTGCATGATAAGTATAGGCTACATCATTTATCGTAAACGGAAAAAGGATATTTAATAACAATATCCTTTTCGTTTATTAGATTTGGTACCACTTGATTTCGTTAGCTTCTAAGTGTAATGAGAACGATGTTCCATCTCCACGGTAGATAACAGTATCTTGTGGTTCATATGTGTTATTTACTACGCAATAACTTTGTGTAGAAGGATATACATTTACATCAACGTTATAGTTTTCAGAATACCACTTCTTCATGTCATCTTCACGATGACAACTGTAGTAGATTGCACGATAGAGAAGTCTTGCATTTTCAAAGCTAAATGGTAAACCATTCATGTATACTGCTCTACCCTTACCATATTCATTAACTGCCAGCTTCACACTGAGGTCTTCTTGCTTGATAACCTTTGTGCCCGCTAATGCATAAACACTGTTTACATTTTCACCCCAGTCTTCGTGTTCTAACTGTTCTGTAATGAAGTGATTATGACATTCCCAGTTGTACTTATCTGTATGAAGTGTGAAGTCTAGTTCTTTATCAACACCTAATACATCATAAAGTGTAAAGAACTTACCATTTCTTGCACAAGCTGTTGGTTCACCAATACCGATGAAACCTCCACCATTATCTACATAACGACGTAGGATTGTAATAATCTTTTCATCAAATTCTTCACCACCACTAAAGCTTGTGTAACTACTACCATAGTTTAGTACAACATCAATATCGTTTAAGATATCTGGATTTTCGCGTATTTCTTCAAAACTGATGAACTTCACATCAAATGGGAAACCACTGAGTGATTCAAGAACACCTGTGTAGGAGTAGATTTGCTTGTAGCGAATTGCGTGATGTACAAGATGTGCACCCCAACGGCGAAGCTCACCATAGCTATTTAATACACCAACCTTGAGTAGGTTATGTGGTGTTTGTTTTCCTACATGTTCATAGAGTTCTCTAAATTCATCGCATACTTCAGAAACATACTCGATAAACTCTGGGAACTTTAATGCAAGTTTCAAGTATCCACCATAGCCGATACGATCAACTGGTGAACGTAAGATTGCACGACGTGCTGTTACCCAGTTTACTTTCGCTTCTTGTAATGGATCTCCACCTTCATGGAATGTATCTGGGAAGAAGTATGGTAAGAATCTACCTTCTGTATACTTCACACCCTTGATATCTGAAATCAAGCGTAATGTAGAACCAGAACCAACACTACCTACAACAGCGTCCAATCCAATTTCAGAGAAGTACTTACCATATGGTTCTGTACCAATCCAATGGTCTCCCAAGAACATCATCGCTTCCTTACCATAGGAATGACAGATGTCTACGAGCACCTTTGCAAGCTTGCATACTTCTTTTTGTTGGAAGTCGATAAAGTCTTTATATTCCTTGGAAGGAACACAGAACTGACTGTTATGGAAGCCTTTGTTAATAATAAATTCTGGACGGAACTTATAACCAACTTCCTTTTCGAACTGTTCCAAAATATATGGTGATACAGAAGCACTATATCCATACCAGTCAACGAACTTCTCACGAGCAAACTCATCAAACTGTAGTGTGAACTGATGGAAGAATGTTGTAAAGCGTACAACATTTACATCTTCTCTTTCTCTACAGAACCTATGTAACTTCTCAATAACGTGTTTCTGTGTTTCTGGTAGACGTACATCTAATGTCATCTGATGTTCTTCATCTACCCAATCATTTGTTAAGAAGTTATACATATGAACTGGATCCCACACAATAAACGCTAAAAAGCTGACTGTGTATGCATGATAAGGAATCGCTTCCTCAATCACCACATCACCATTTTCTTCATCAAAATACCAGTTTGAAACAACTGTATCTGTTGTACGATCAATAACTTCCCACCAACGGTGAATATCATTCGTTGGGTTCACTTTGAATTGATCTTTATAGAAATGTTCCATGATTTTGATGCGTAAGCATGTATCTTTTGCAGTAACAAAGTCACTCATCAAATACATCTGTTGCATCTCATCAGGATGTTCTTTTGCCCACGCATTATCTTTACGTGTTGTGTAATATGTAGCGTATTGCTTAATATCCATCTTTCGTAACGCTTCAGGCATATCAGTGCCATCACAATCACGAATCGCATCAGCCTTCCACTTCTTGATGATTTCGATTGTATCCTCAATCACATCAATATCGGTTGGGACTGTAACTCTTCCTGTATTCATACTTAATTAATCTCCCTTAAACGATACGGTTTTCTGTCTCTGGATCAAAGAAGTGTACCTTCTCCAAATCCATTGCCAGTCTAAAGGATGCACAATCTGAAAGGTCATAGCGTGCATTCACTCTTGCCTGTAACTTTTGTCCTGCAATCTTTCCATGTAGGATAAATTCATTACCTAAAAGTTCACTTACATCAATCGCAAAGTCAAACACAGCACTTGGATATGTTTCATTTACAATTTCCTCTGCGTGTAAATCTTCTGGACGAATACCCATCACAATTTCTTTGCCTTCATATGCTTGCATGTCTTTTGTAAACTGTTCCGGTAGTTCAATATGCATATCACCAATGGTGAATTTTCCATCAGCGTATGTTCCCTTTAGGAAGTTTGTGGCTGGAGAACCAATAAATCCTGCTACGAACATGTTTACTGGATTCTGATAGATTTCCTTTGGTGTTCCAATCTGTTGGATATATCCATCTTTCATGATGACAATACGGCTAGCCATTGTCATCGCTTCTGTTTGATCGTGTGTTACGTAGATTGTTGTAGCACCGATGTTTTTGTGTAGTCGAATGATTTCACTACGCATCTGTACACGAAGCTTAGCATCTAAGTTAGATAATGGTTCATCCATTAAGAATACTTTCGCATTACGTACGATTGCTCTACCTAACGCTACACGTTGTCTTTGACCACCAGATAAAGCCTTAGGCTTTCTATCTAAGTATTGTTCAATCTCTAATGCTTTTGCGGCTGCACGTACACGACGGTCAATTTCATCTTTATTTGTCTTACGAATCTGTAATCCAAATGCCATGTTTTCATAAACTGTCATAAATGGATATAACGCATAAGACTGGAATACCATCGCAATCTCACGATTCTTAGGTGCAACATCATTCACTAATTTATCGTCGATATACAATTCACCATTTGTGATATCTTCCAAACCTGCAATCATACGTAAAGTTGTTGATTTACCACATCCGGAAGGACCAACCAATACGATGAATTCTTTATCTTGAATCTCTAAGTTAAAATCAAATACTGC
This sequence comes from uncultured Solobacterium sp., assembly GCF_963517755.1. Lineage (NCBI taxonomy): Bacteria > Bacillati > Bacillota > Erysipelotrichia > Erysipelotrichales > Erysipelotrichaceae > Solobacterium > uncultured Solobacterium sp. The sequence continues at coordinate 11,806 of NZ_CAUQGG010000016.1, read as the reverse complement.
CTGTACTTTATTATCGTAAATCTTATTGATATGACGTAATGATAAGTTTGCCATATATCGTCCCCCTATTTAAATCTCTTGTTATACAGATGTATAACAAACAAAATGCCAATCAGTCCAACTACCTGAATACCAAGATTCACATAGCCAACTTCTCTTTGACCAATAATTACCATTGCTAGACTGACAACAAATAGAATTGCCATCAAGATTGATTGTGTTGTTCGATTCATATGTCCTCCTAGTCCTTAAGACCACCCAAGGTCATACCTTGTGTTAAGCGTCTTTGTACAAGAATGTATAAAATCAATGTTGGCAACATAACAATCACTAGTCCTGCATACATCGGTCCATAATTAGTCGCTGCTTTCTGTGCGGACATCAGATTCTGTAATCCTACAGGTAGTGTCTTTAGTGCCTTTGTCTGCACAAGTGTTAATGAAATAATGTATTCATTCCAGAATGCCAAGAAGTTAAATAGGATAACTGTAATAATACTTGGCTTTGCCATACGGAACATAACTCTTACCATGGTTGTAAAATAACCACAACCATCGATTTCTGCAGCTTCTTCATATGCCTTTGGTAAAGAGCGGAAGTAGCTTGCAAGAAGATATACTGTAAATGGAATTGCTGTAGATGCGTATACAAGCGCAAGAACGAAACGGTTATTCATAAAGAACTGTAGACCGCTCTTTGCTAGTGACTTATCCCAACCATTCAACATTAAGAAGATTGGCACAACAATATAGTTTACGTTAATAAATAAGCCAGCCATGATGAGTGTGTTGAAGAACTTTCTGCCTTTGAATTGGAATCTAGCAAGTACATACGCGGCTGGTAATGAAACCACTAGTAAGATTGCTAGAGCCATTGCAGTTACAAGTGCTGAGTTCAAGATAAAATCACCAACTTGTGCAATTTGAAAGGCATCAATAAAGTTCTGAATATTAAATCCTTGTGGTAATGCCCATGGGTTTCCATAGAACTCAGCATTTGTTTTAATTGATGCTAAGAATACCCAGGATACCGGAATGATAATGGATATTGCTAAAGAAATCAGCGCAACATATATAAAGATTTTGTATAAATCAAAATGTTTTCTCTTCATATTACCTCCTAAATCTCAATCGAATCACGATGTGTTACGCGATTGATTGCCCATGATAAGGTAAATGAAAGAATAAATACAACTGCACCGATTGCCATACCATAGCCATAACTTGAACGATTATATGCTTGCAAGTACATATAACTGAGCACTGTTTCACTAGCTCCATCAGGACCACCACCAGTCATGACTTGCACAAACAAGAAACTCAGATTAATGGTTGAAATGACGAAGAATGTAAGTGTTGTACGGATATTATCCCAAATCATCGGAATCGTTACCGAGAAGAATTGTTTAACTTTTCCACTACCCTCTAAAGACGCAGCTTCATATAGATGTTCTGGTATCGTACTCATACTGGCCATGTACATGACCATGTAATAACCAATCGCCTGCCAAATTAGTGCGGCAATTAACGCATATACAACCAAACCAGGATCACCAAGGTACTTTGTCGTACCAGCACTACCGTTGAAAAGTCCTACAAGTGAATTTAATAAGCCATTTTCAGATGGATCATAAATCGCACTGAAGATTGCAGAAATAACAACGACAGAAAGGATATTTGGAATATAGAATATGATTCTAAAGAAGTTTTGTCCCTTTATCTTTTCACGAACTAGAATAGACGCAAATAAGATTGCGAAAGCCATCGTTACAATTGTTACTAACACGATGATCAAGATTGTATTCTGAAGAGCGCGGATAAAACTCATATCTTTAAATAACATCTGGAAATTCTTTAATCCTATAAATGTGCGGTTATCACTTAAGCCACCCCATTTAAACATCGACATCATAAACACGTTTATCGTTGGATATAACATAAACAGTGTTAGTAATATCATCGCTGGAGCTAAGCATATTGTGATAAACAGCTTCTTCTCAACACTTTTTTTCATTTCATTACTCCCTTCCTTAAAATAACGACGGCTGTCCACCATCGTTATTTTAATGAATTCTAATACTTAACAGCTAATTGACTATTTGTTTGCTTCGGCAATCTGTTCAACAGCCTTCACTGTTGCGTCATACCATTCATCAACTGTCTTGGAACCATTTACGATTGAGTTTACAGTTGCGTAGAGTACACCTGTATTAGCATCAGCTACACTTACACCCTCAACGATGTTGTCCATAACTTGGAAACCTACTGCATTTGACTTAGCGCCATTGTCATAGATTGTGTAGTATAAAGCATTTTCATCATCCTTACCGATGAACTTAGAAGCATCCTTAGTAGGCATTACAGCACCACCGTTTTCATAGAATAACTTTGTAGCTTCATCAGAATATAAGAATGTAATAAACTTCTTAGCTAATTCTGGGTTCTTAGCTTCTTTAGGAATAAATACCTGTTCTGTAAATGTTGTAGAGTAAGCATCACCTGTAGCAGTTACCTTAGGTAAAGCTGTGAATCCCCACTCAAATCCTGCAGCACGTGGAGCTTCAGCCATTTCACCTGGCAACCATGTTCCGTTAGGAACGAATAATGCTTTGTTATCTAAGACTAATTGTTGGTTCTTCTTGAAGTTATCTCCGTTAGCGTTAGCTACTGTTGTTGGTTCAACATACTGAGCAAGTTTGCCAACGATTTCAAATGCCTTCTTAACTTCTGGTAACTTCCAAGCGTCAACGTTATATGTCATTAACTTCGCATATACTTCTGGTCCTGCTGTTTCATTTAATAAAGCAGAGAAGAATGCATCGAAGTACCCTGTTGTTGGGTATGTGAATAATGAGATACCTTCAGCCTTAGCCTTTTCTCCTAATTCCCACATTTCATCCCAAGTTGTTGGAACACTCCATCCCTTTTCCTTGAATAGGTTAGCGTTATAGAATAATCCACATGGGCTGTAATTGATAGGTGCTAAATATAGCTTGCCATCAGCGTATGGCTCTGTAGCTAAACCTTCATAAATACCATCAATGAGTTTATCTTTTACCTTTGTATCTTCACCTAATACTTTTTCATCAAGTACACTTGTAATGTCTGTTAACATCTTTTCAGCGATCATAGTGTCTGTTAAGCCACCCTTAGATCCAACTGATAAGTAAACTAAGTCAGGATATGTTCCAGCTTGAACTTCACTACGTAATGTATCAGCGATGTTCTTTTCTAAACGAAGATCAACCTTAACGCCTTCCTTTTCTTCGAAAGCCTTAACAACAGCTTCCCAACCCTTTGTGCCATATCCGCCATCTAGACCAGAGATGTGCAATGTTGTTTCTTCACTTTCCTTCTGTGAAGAAGCAGCTTCTTTTTTACTACAGCCAATAGCACCGACTGCGAGTAAACCAGCTAATGATAATGTCAATAACTTTTTCATTTGTTCCTCTTTTCCTCCTAAGAAACTTATTTGATAATTTCAGTTTATGGGTGAAAACGCTTTCAAACAAGAGATATATTGCTAAATATTATCGAAATATTGCTCTAATATATCTATTTCGCAATATTTCATATAATCAATTAAAACTTAAGAATACCGATATGCGTTACATGATATGATTAAAGCGATGATTACAGCTATTTCTCAAAACCAAAACGAAGATCGTTCACTAGGTAAGATTTTATATGTTACCCACTCCCGTTATGAAGGAGATTGGCATTCAACTCCACACAGTCATGCATGTGCAGAGCTTTTCTATGTTATCTCTGGTGAAGGCAAATTCTTTGTCGAAGGGAAATACCTAGACATTCACGCAGATGATCTCATTATTGTTAACTCATATATTGAACACACCGAGGTTAGTAAAGAGAATTCCCCTCTTGAGTATATTGTAGCAGGTATTGAAGGTTTACACTTCCATAGTGATGATAAACGCTTCAATCATAACTTCAGTATGCATAACTATAAAGCATATAAGAATGATATTCTTTTCTATCTCAAAACATTACTGCATGAAATGGAACATCAAGATGAATACTCCCAACACTTAGTAAATTCTCTACTAGAGATTATGCTTATTAACATGGTACGTCGTACCAATACAACGCTAAATGTATCTCCAGTAAAAAAGACAACGAAAGAATGTATCTTCATCGAAAACTATATCAACGATCACTTCAAAGAAGATATAGACCTAGACAAGCTCAGTGAATTAACATTCTTAAATAAATATTACTTAGTACATGCATTTAATCAATATAAAGGGATTTCTCCGATGCGCTACTTAATACAGCGCAGAATCTCTGAAGCAAAATTCCTATTAGAGACTACCAGTTATAGTATGAATGATATCTCCGCTATCATTGGCTTCTCGAACCAAAATTACTTTACCTTTGCGTTTAAGCGTGAGATTGGTTGTTCTCCAAGTACGTATCGTAAACAATTCCTAAAAACGAAAGACTAAAAACATGCATACAAAAAAAGCCGGTTCTCGGCTTTTTTTGTTATGAGCGTAAGTCTGCAGATAGCTTTTCTTTGAGTTTTTCAAGAATCGCATCGTGAACAGTACGTACTTCTTCATCATTCAGTGTATGATCAGAAGCTTGGTATGTAATACGTAGAGCTACAGATTTCTTACCTGCTTCAACATGTTCTCCTTCGTAAATATCGAATACTTCCGATTTACGAACAAGCTTCTTACCTGTACTGTTAATAATCTTTAACATTTCTTCCGCTGTTACTTCTCTATCTACAACTAATGCAATATCGCGTGAGATTGATGGATAACGATCAATCGGTACAAACTTCACCTTAGAAGCACTTGTCTCATTTACGACATCCAATGAAAGTTCCGCATATGTTACTCGTTTTAAATCATATTTCTTTGCATAGCTTGGATGTAATTCACCAAATAGACCTAATGGTTTACGGTCTAAGAGAATCTCTGCACTACGATATGGATGGAAGTGTTCTACATCCGTTGTATTTGGACGTACAGTAATACGTGCATCATTGAAACCACAACGATTTAACCATGTCATTAGGATTCCCTTTAAGGCATAGAAATCACCAGCTTCATTTAACTTGTGGAGTGGATCATTTTGAACATTTCCGTCTAATACAACTGCAAGTCTTTCTTCTTCCTTATCCTTTGCATAAACCTTAGAGATTTCAAATAACAAGTTATCTGTATTTTGATGTGCTTCATTGTATTGCACACTTGTTAATACAGAGTTTAATAAACTTGCACGAATGTACTTTCGATTCTCTGACATTGGCATCGCAAGAGGAATCGCTTCACCAAGTGGAGAGAGAGCTGTCTTCATCTCTTCTTCAGAGATTAATGTATATGTAACAATTTCATTAAGACCAAAGGCCTTCAATGTTTCGCGAGTCATACGTCTGAGTTTTTGCTTTGGTGATAATTGACCAACAGTTGTACTCATCACTGGTAATGTAGATTTCAAAGTATCAAAACCAATTAAGCGTACAATCTCTTCGTCGATGTCTGCACGACCTTCGATATCGACACGGTAACTTGGGATATGACATGTAATCTCATCCCCATCTACTTCTGGCTCAAAGTTTAACCATGTGAGTGTTTCTTTGACTTCTTCCATTGTAAATGCAGTACCTAATAAGGCATTACAGTGAGAGAGTGTTTCCTTTACCACAACTGGCTTATAGCCATCTGTGCCATAAGTAACTGTCTCTTCAAATCCATCTGCACATGCATACTCTTGTAAGAGTTGTACAGAACGGTCCATAGCCTTTTGTGCTGCTAATGCCTCAATACCCTTTGTAAAGCGTTGTGCAGCCTCAGTAATGAGATTTAAACGAATGGATGAACGACGTACGGAAGTCTTATTGAAATGTGCTGCTTCAATAAAGATACCTTCTGTTGTTTCATCGATCATGGATTCTTCCCCACCCATAATACCGGCAATACCAGTTACTTCACCATTTGTAGTGATGAGGATATCACCCTTTTCAATCGCAAACTCGACACCATCTAACGCAGTCATCTTTAGCTCACGATCATCCACAACTGTAATTTCTCTTGTTGGAAGCTTTGCAAGATTGTAATAGTGTAATGGTTGTCCTGTTTCGAGCATTACAAAGTTAGAAATATCAACAACATTATTAATTGAATTGATACCTGCCGCATGTAAGTATTCCACCATCCACTTTGGAGATGGTCCTACCTTTACATGATTTACAACTTTACCCATGAAGAAGTCACACTTTTCAGTGTTGCTTGTTACCTTAAATGTGGATGGTGTTCCAATATTGGATTTACCAGCATAATCAGGCCACTTCACCTCACGATGTAAGATAGCACCAACTTCCTTTGCCATATTCCACATGCTAGAACAATCTGCACGATTTGGTGTTAATGATACATCTAAAATCGTGTCATCATAGCCTATATATCCAAGCACATTTGTTTCACCAACAGGTGCATCTTGTGATAACTCTTCAATTCCATTAATTTGTTTTTCTGTAAGGCATTTATGATCGATACCTAACTCACGTAGTGAGCAAAGCATACCATTTGATTCAATTCCATGAAGTGGCTTTGCTTGAATGGTAATACCAGGTAAAACTGCACCAGGTAAAGCTGCGATTACCTTTAATCCTAATCGGCAGTTTGAAGCACCACATACAATTTGCGTTGTATCGTTTTCACCTGCTCCATAGCGAACGATTGTACGGTGTAAATGTGTATCTGGAATATCTTCACATTCAATTACTTCCGCTATCACAAGACCAGTGCCTTGTGCCATCGGTTCAATTCCTTCAACTTCTAGCCCTGCAGTTGTTAATTTGTCCGCTAGTTGTTGTGGAGTAATATCACTTAAATCTACATACTCCTGTAGCCATTTATAACTTAGTCTCATTGCCTTCCTCCTCTTAGTCAAAACGATCGAATGTCTTCAAAAAGCGAACGTCATTTGTATAGAAGTTGCGAATATCATCAATTCCATATTTCAACATTGCAACTCTTTCAAGTCCTACACCGAAGGCAAATCCAGAATACTTCTCAGAATCAAATCCATTCATGCGTAATACATTTGGATGTACCATACCTGCACCTAAGATTTCAATCCAACCAGATCCCTTACATACGTTACAACCCTTACCATTACAGAATGGACAGGAAACATCAACTTCTACAGAAGGCTCTGTAAATGGGAAGTATGATGGACGGAAACGAACTATTCTACCTTGACCAAACATTGTGCTAGCCATGTATTCTAGTGTTCCCTTCAGGTCAGCTAAAGTAATATTCTCACCAACGACAAGACCTTCACATTGCATAAACTGATGACTGTGTGTCGCATCGTCGTCATCACGACGATAAACCTTACCTGGGCAAATTAACTTGATTGGAACCTGTCCCTTTGCCTTCTCTAATTCACGCATCTGCATCGCAGTTGTATGTGTTCTAAGTAGTGTATTTGGATCGATATAGAAGGTATCCTGCATATCACGTGCTGGGTGATCTTTTGGTGTATTAGCCAATTCAAAGTTGTAGTAATCCTGTTCAACTTCAGGACCTTCCGCAACCTTATAACCCATACTCAAGAAGAGGTCTTCAATCTCCTGTTGAATCATCACAAGTGGATGTGTTGTACCAAGCTTGTGTATATCTCCAGCTAATGTAACATCAATCTTTTCGGCTTCTAACTTACCCGCAAGAGCCGCAATCTTTAATACTTCTTCTTTTGACTCTAATACTTTGGCAACCGTATCCTTACATACGTTTACCTTCTGGCCAAAGGCTGGCTTTTCCTCTGGTGGTAAAGCTTTCATTTCAGACATAAGTGCCTGAATACTTCCCTTTTTACCTAAGTATTGAATTTTGACTTGTTGTAGTTGTTCCAAGTTGCTTGCTTGCTCAATCGCAGCTAACGCTTCTTCTTGGACCTGCATAACTTTATCGCTCATCGACCTTTTCCTCCATAAAAAAATTCCTGCAAAATATTGCAGGAACGTTATTCACGCGGTACCATCCTGATTCGCACAAACGTGCGCACCTCAATTGATCTGTAACGTAGATATACGGGGATGATTAATCCCACTGGAAAAGTGAATTCACCAAGCGTCTTCTATAGAACCCTTTCAGCGTTTAGGTTCCTCTCTTTCTATAGCGTGTTTGGCTACTACTCTTTTCGTTATCGCTTTATTAGCCATATTATACGGCAAATCACATAAGAATGTCACTAGTTTCCGCAAAATCAATAATCCAATCTTACGCCTCTTGTAATAACCACCTCGTAATATCAAGCACTTGTATACCTTCAATATCATAATTTTCATGCTTCGTATTTGCGATAATAATTTTTGGATAGGAATCCTTGATTTCTTGTAGTGGTTTAAGTTCTCTATTTAATGTGTCTTGGCTAGTTATATCATCAGAAACCTGGATATATATTTTTTCATTCTGCTTCATAGCCACAAAATCAATTTCCTTTTGATAGAGTTTTCCAACATAAATTGTATATCCTCTTCGCAATAACTCGAGAGCTACTAAATTTTCATAGGCACGCCCATAATCCATATTACGAGTACCTAAGACTGCGTAGCGAAATCCTAAATCACTTAAATAATACTTATCAGACGTTTCTAAATATTTTTTGCCACGAATGTCGTAGCGTTTCACTTTATAAAACACAAATGAGCTACATAGATATTTGATATAATTCCCTATCTTCACGTGATTAACATCAGGTTGATTCTTTTTTAGAATTGTCGTTATTTTATTTGCTGAAGTTAAATTGGAAATATTATCCATAAGATAGTCAGTTAATGTATCTAATAACGCTTCTTCTTTGATTGCATACTTATCAACTAAATCACGCTTTATCACGGTATAACATACATTCTTGATATATGTAACTTGGTCTTGCTTATCTGCATAGATGTAAGACCCTGCTAATCCACCTTCTGTAACATATTTATCTAGTAGCATTGGAGTAGTACTATCAAATCCATAATATGCACAATACTCTTTCAAACTAAATGGATAAACCTGTATCTCTATAAATCTTCCCGTAAATAACGTAGATAAATCGGAGCTAAGAAGAAATGCATTAGAACCAGTGATATAAATATCATATTTACGACTATTGTATAAACTGTTAATTGCCAATTCAAATTGAGTACATAGTTGCACCTCATCTATAACAACAATATTCTCTGCATCTTTTTGATACTGATTTTCTACATATTTATATAAGCTTTTATAATCTTTCAGATCTTCATTTTTTAAATCCATAAAATCAATATATAAAACATGCACATTATTATCGTTCTTTTCTAACCAATCGACATAATCACGGACTAATTCCGATTTTCCAGAGCGTCGTAAACCCGTGATTATTTTTATGTCAGGTGTTCCTCGAAGACGAATCAATCGATTTAAATAATCTACTCTTTCAATATGCTTCACAGTCTTCCTCCTCTTTCGAAACTTAAAAATAATTAATCTTTCGAAAAAAGTATACCATATATTTTCGAAACTTAAAAAATTTTAAAGTTTTGAAAATAATCTTTTCTTGCCCAAAGAAAATATACTGTCGAAACAGTATACCTTCTTGTTATTGTTGATAATACTCTGCCTGTGCTTGATAGAGTGTGTAATACTCACCTTGTTTATGCATGAGTGAATCATGATTGCCATCTTCTACTAACTTACCATCTTTAAAAACAACAATACGATCACAGAACTTACATGAACTCATACGATGTGAGATATAGATAGCTGTCTTACCCCCAACAAGTTTATCAAAGTTCTCATAGATTTCTGCTTCCGAGAATGGATCCAAAGCTGCAGTAGGTTCATCTAGGATTACAAATGGAGCGTCTTTGTACAATGCACGTGCAATTGCTAACTTCTGTGCTTCACCACCAGATAACTTAATACCTTCACTATTTAAATCTTCCAATACACAATCCAGTCCATCCTGACCAGATGTAAAGCGTTTCTCTAGGCCTACGTCTGCGATAATCGCATTGATATCTTTTTCTTCATTATGATGACCGCACTCTAGATTTTCTTTTGCACTGATATTGAACATACCGAAATCTTGGAATACTGGACTAAAGATTTTTGTATATTCATTGAAGTCAAACTTTTGAATATCAATACCATTTAACAAGATTCTTCCTTCTGTCGGTTGATACAAACGACATAGTAGCTTGATGATTGTTGTCTTACCAGCACCATTTTGTCCAACTAATGCTAACTTTTCGCCGATCTTAAATGTAAGATTCACATTGGATAATACAAGTTGTTCACTATTTGGATAGTGAAAACTCACATTTTCAAAGCAGAATTCATATGCATTATCATTTCTCTTTTCGATTGGTAATGAGCCTGTGGTACGAATCGATTCATCATGCAAGAAGTCTGTAAAATGATTTAGATAATCCAATTGGAACACCGCATCACTATACGATATGATACAACCCGAAATATATTGGATCAGTTGTTGCATAGCGCCTGCATATAAGAGTACAGAACCAATTGATAAATAACCATGCAAGCTTAAGTATGCGATATAAATATATGTACATGCTCCAAAGATACTTAAAGCAAAACTATATACAGCTTCATATCTTCCTTTTCTCTTAGAGAAATCTAAATAAACATGGAATGTTTTAGTGATATTTTTAAAATACTTTTCAAACAACTGACCCATTCGATTAATCATCATTTGTTTCTTGTATTCTACATTGGCCATTGTTGTGATGAGATAACTAAACACGGAATTGTTATGAATATTTCTTTTATTTAAGTCTTCATAATAAGCACTCGTCCGCTTTAAAATCATAACGCCCAAACAAATACAACCAACCGCCAGTAATAGTAGTAATACTAAATAGAACGAATACTGCATTGCTTGATAAAACAGATACCCTACAAAACATAATGCATATAGAGCAGAAAATAAGTTAGTGCATAACAGAATTATGAATTGTAAGAAAGAACCAGTCCCTCCTGTAGCATTCATACGGTTACTTACTGCACGTACTTTTTGCATGCTATCGTTATCTTCAAAAATATCGTAACGCATGGTAAACGACATATAGTTGACCTGACTCATGACTACTTCGTCTGTAATAAATTCATATCCTTGCAAATAAGAATCAATCCAATTACCAATAAAGGATAATAGATAACTACTCACTAGCATAATCATGACAACTTGAATTGTTGCTTGAAACTGGCTTGTAAGTAATAAATCTAAGATACGTGAATATCCAAACAGTACAATAAAGTTAGGTGTACTTCTACAGAAAGCTAATGTAATCATCTGTACAGTAATATGAGGAAATTGAACTTTTAAAAGTTGAATCAAATCATGCGTTTGTTGATAGAATTGCTTGAGTTTCATCTTGTTCTTCCTCCTTGTAATATTTTGCTTGTACATCAAACATCTCTGCATATTTACCATTTAATTTCATAAGTTGCTCGTGAGTTCCTTGTTCAACAATCTCTCCATTTTCCAAGAAGACAATATTATCGCAGAAACGAGTTGAAGCTAAACGGTGCGAAATAAATAGTGCACTCTTATCTTTTGTGATTTCCTTATACTCTTCATACATATCCTTTTCCGCAAGTGCGTCAAGCGCTGCAGTTGGTTCATCTAAGATGAGTAAAGAAGGATTTTTGTAATATGCCTTTGCGAGCAATAAACGTTGTTGTTGTCCACCGCTAAGGTTGATTCCATCTGGTGATAAATCTGTATTGATATAACTATGAATTCCCTTTGGCAATTGATTTACAATCGTATCT
>NZ_CAUQGG010000015.1:0-31675 GCF_963517755.1 uncultured Solobacterium sp. | reverse complement strand
GACAAGCAGGCTATCTTGTAGTGTATGCGGCGTATGGATGTTTTCATCACTATGAATCTAAATCTAGAGGCTTAGATCAGACACCAGAACAACGAGCTAGATATATGGAAGAGTTATCTAATTTCAACAAAAAGTGGAAACAACTTTTTGAAGATGGAGATCCATATTATAATTCAAATCTAACGATTACAAATACGAATTACGACCTAAAGAGATTGTGAATAGAACTTTATTATCATTTATGTGATAATTGTTATGCTTAATTATTGAGAGGTAAAAATGAGTATAAAATTCCGTGTGGAAATTGCATATAGTGTTTATAAGGATATCGAAATTGTTGGTTGGGCAATTGGCAAAAGACCAAATACTGAACTATCATTTCAATTTTGCGAAGAAGATGGGACAGTGGTAAATTACGTTTTACGTAGATATCATCGAGGTGATGTTGGTGAATTAAAAACAAATAGTACAGAAGAAAATCACTATGGATTCAAGCTGCGGTTTCCTTTTGAAAAAAAGAAAAAATATATTTTGAGTATCACTGACGGAAAATCCATCGTTACAAAGAAGATTGATTCAAAGTATATTCTTGCTAAACGAATCTTCAAAAATCTCATTGGTGACCGTTCTATTTTTGAGATTCTTCGTAAGAAAATGAGAACATATCAAAAGATAACTTATATGGAGTGGTACAAAAAAAACCAAGCGACGAAGAAGGAATTGTCTTTACAACGGGAAAAGAAATGGGCATCAGACGCTCCAAAGTTTTCTATCATTGTTCCGTTGTTTAAGACACCAGATAATTTCTTAAAGGAACTTGTATCCTCGATACAAGCACAGACCTATTTAAATTGGGAATTGTGTTTTGCGGATGGTAGCCCAACAGATGAATTGAAGGGACTTGTTGAAGGATTCAAAGATGAACGTATCTGTTATCACTTTATAGGAGAAAACCTAGGGATATCTGGCAATACAAATAAAGCACTGGAAATGGCAACAGGGGATTGGATTGTACTGTGTGACCATGATGATTTACTGGTGCCTAATGCACTATATGAATTTGCGGATAGAATTACAAAAGATCCGGAGATAGATTCTATCTATTCGGATGAAGATAAGATTGATGAAACGGGCAAGAAATTGTTTGAACCACATTTCAAGCCAGACTTCAATATCGATATGTTAAGATCCAACAACTATATTTGTCATCTGTATGGTGTAAGAAAAGAATTAGTGGATCGTGTGGGCAAGTTCAATAGCCAATTTGATGGAGCACAGGACTATGACTTTATTTTAAGAATGAGCGAAAACTCTCGTAAAGTAGGACATGTATCGAAGATTTTGTATCATTGGAGGACACATATCAATTCCACGGCTGCTAACCCAGAATCTAAGATGTATGCATTCAAGGCAGGAGCGGAGGCAATCAAGGCACATTATGCAAGAGTGTTACCAAACATCAAAATCAAAGACGTAGTCAATGGAGAGAGCTTGGGAATCTATCATACGATTTTTGCCTTTGAAGAGTACCCACTTATTTCAGTTATCATTCCAAATAAAGACCATACGGAAGACCTAGATAAGGCAATCCGTTCTATGATGGAGAAAGGTACATGGCCAAATCTAGAGTTTATTGTCATAGAGAATAATTCTACAGAAGAGAAGACATGGGTGTATTACGAAAAGATTCAGAAAGAATACCCACAAGTAAAGGTTGTAAAATATAATGGTGAGTTTAACTACTCCAAGATTAATAATTTTGGAGTACAGTATGCTAGGGGCAGATATTATCTATTCATGAATAATGATGTAGAGCTAATAGAGCCAGATTCCTTACAGGAACTAATGGGGTATGCACAAAGAGAGGATGTAGGTGCAGTTGGATGTCGCTTACTATATGAGGATGATACGATTCAACATGCGGGTGTTATTATTGGTATTGGTGTAGCAGACCATGCTTTTAAGCATCAGTTAAGTTATGGAACTTACTTCAATCGTGCGATGGTTACCCAGGATCTTTCTGCAGTCACTGCAGCGGTGATGTTGGTAAGAAAAGAAGTATATGAAAAGGTAGCGGGATTTGGAGAGGATTTTGCGGTAGCTTTTAATGACATAGACTTCTGCTTAAAGATTAGACAAGCAGGCTATCTTGTAGTGTATGCGGCGTATGGATGTTTTCATCACTATGAGTCTAAATCTAGAGGCGAGGATGATACATCGGCGAAAATGGAACGTTTTCAAAGTGAGATTGGATTATTTATTGAAAAGTGGGAAGGTCTATTAGAACAAGGTGATCCGTACTATAACCCGAATCTTTCTCTCCAAAGTGCTCTATATTCACCAAGAAATATTAAATATGAGAAAATTGGAGAGCCATATTTTAATCGTGAAGAAAGAGAAAGACTCAAAAAGCATTTATCAGAAAATGAGGATATTGTTAAATCATAAATTGTAATAAAGTATGGACAGATGTTTAAGGGGTATCTGTCCATCTTATATAAATCGGGATTGAATTCAAAGCAACAAATTTACATTTATTTATAAATTAAGTAGAATACAAGTGGAAATATTATGAGTATGAGTGAAAATACAATATTATCTTTATTAAAAAAAGCATGGAATAAATTTTCGGTGGAATATCATTATCGTATTCCAAAAGAGATATTAAAAGAGTATATAAAAAAATTTATTCATGAAAAAAATAATATCCAAAAATATGGTTGCAAATATTTTAACCCTGAAGAAAAACAGGAGTATCAGAAGTGGATTTCTTATCTTCCAGAGGTGGATAGAGGTACACAGTTTTCAGATATCACATTTTTAAGCTCGAATCAAAAATGTATAGAAAACCAGTATCCATCGTTGGTACAGAAAGTTTTAGATACAAGCAAAGTTAACTCTGAATTTGTTTGTATTATGAATGCTCCGTGTGAAATTTATGATAAAAATTTATTGGCTGTGCAATATTTTAGAGATGCGGATATTGTATATTTTGACTATGATTTTATGAATAAAGATGAGGGAAGATATTGCCCACAGTTATTACCTGATTATTCCTATGACACATTAAGAGGATATAACTATATTGGAAATTGTTGGTTTGTCCGCGCTTCAATAATAAAACAGTTCGATGGGCAACCATGGAATCCATATCTGTGGTTACTACAACTGAGTGATCAACGATTACGTTGGAGACATGTTTCTTCTATTCTGTATGGAGATAATACTACGGAACGTAATGAAGAGAAAACACTAAGCCAGTATTTATCTGTAGCGTACCCAAATAGTAAAATTGAAAAAAATAAAGATGGTATTACAAACACAGTAAAATATGAGGTACAAGGTAACCCATTGGTATCTATTATTATTCCAATGCGCGATAAAGTTGAAGACACAAAGAAATGTATTGATTCTATTTTTGAAAAGACAAGCTATCATCATTTTGAAATTATCATCGTGGATAATGGAAGTATTGAAACAGAAACAAAGGAATACTTATCTAAAATTGTAAAACTTCATGATAATATCTGTGTGATACATCTAGATATTCCATTTAATTATTCAACTATTAATAACGTGGCTATTCGCCAGAAATCTATGGGTGAATTGATAGTTTTATTAAATAATGACACATCAATTATAACCGGCGACTGGTTAGAAAGAATGGTTTCTTATGCGCAGCTTAAACATGTGGGAAGCGTTGGCGTCAAATTATTATATCCTGATTTTTCCATTCAGCATGCAGGCGTGATATCTGGAAAAGGTGGAGTAGCTGCGCATCGCTATTATCGGGCTGAGTATGATCAGCAAGATTACATGCATGCATTGTCAATCCCTTATGATGTAGCATGTTGTACCGCTGCGTGTTTAATGTTTAGGAGAGAATGTTTTGACGAATTGAATGGATTAGAGGAAAAATTATCTGTTAATTTCAATGATGTAGATTTTGGATTAAGGTTATTACAGCATGGATATCAAAATATTTTTTTGCCAAATGTTGAATTATTCCACTATGAATCAAAATCAAGGGGTATGGATATCTCGAAAGAAAAAGTGAAGAGATACTTAAGTGAAGTTCAATTTATGAAAGATAGATGGGCTGATTTTATTCAACATGATCCTTTTTATAATAATCAGTTTGATAAATCCTATGATTATCGTTTGAAAGCAGGGATAAAGAGTACAGATTTACTTTAATAAAAGTACTGCTAAACATGTATGAAATTTTTCCTGTGCAATTCGTTGGCTTTATACAGGAATGAATTTGCGAATCAATAGTAAATACAATAAGATATACATAGTTTCTAATATTTTTGTTAAAATTTGAGAAATGTAATGCTGAGGTATAGTAATGATAAAAATAGGAAATTTGAATATAGATAGAAAAGACCTAGTATGTACTGCCGTCCTTTTATTAATCCTTTTGGTTAGTAGTATTGTTGTGTGTCTTAAAGTTAATACGATAATACTAAAAGTTTGGTTGATTATAATAACTATATATATATTGGGCTTTGTTGGCTATATCTATCACTTTGGTGTTAGTAATATATTCCAAAATATCCGAGACAATAAGATTAAATATATATTTCTTTTGATTGTAACTTTATTTCTACTTCGAACATTGAAATTTGAACTTGCTGATGTGAAGAAATTATCTACAACTGGGAAAGCAATTATCAGCTTTAATCTTGTATTCTTCCCAGCAATTCTTATCGCAATTTCTCGGCTCTTAAGAAAAGACTACTCGTTGGAGAAGGTATTTGTTATTTTTGGATCCATTTTGGGGATTATGTTCATGCTAATACTTCCAACTGGTACAGTGCCAGATGAAGTTTATCATGCAAAAGCAACATATACGGTTTCTAATATGTTGATGGGGATTCATTCTAACGAGGAATCAGAAATCCTTGTTCGTGAAAATGATGCAATATTCTTTAATAATGATGCATACCGTAAGGCATATCTTACAAGAGATGATTTTGAACACTATATTCATTCTTATACGGAAAGTACAGGTAAAACTAATCTTGTTGGAATACGTTTCTATGGAAAGAATGTTTACTCTCCTGCATATTTTGTCCCAGCTATTGGATTAACTTTTGGGAGAATTCTTGGTCTCAATACAGCATTCACATTCCTTTTAGCTAGATTATTCAATCTGTTGTTCTATATTGGAATAGGATATTTCGCAATCAAGTTACTCCCTTTTGGCAAGAAAGCTGCTGTTGGTTTATCCTTGATGCCGATGGCAATTCATCAAGCAATGTCGCTATCCTATGACGTTTTTGTTAATATCACAGCGTTATTTATTATCGCTGCGACATTGCATCTTGCTTTTCAAGAAGAAGAGAGGAAAAGGTTTATTATCCTTGGTATTTTTATCGCTCTATTTGCGTTAATTCTATTCAACATTAAATCTCATGCATATTTCTTGGTTTCTTTCTTCCCACTATTAGTACTTGCATTAAAGAAAATTTCACTTTCTGTTCAACAAATATCCATATTGAAAAAGATTGTTTTTGTGGGGATTGTGCTATTTATTGTGGGATTCTTTGCACTATATTTTACACATTTCTTTCAAAATTTACCGTATAAGCCTACTTATATTACCCTTAGTGGATCAATTCCAAAAACAGAAAGTTATTCAGTTTCCTATTTTATAACACATCCGACATCATTATTTAGACTGTTCCTATCTACCTTTAGAGTGATGTGGAAGTGGTATATTGTAAGCTTCATCGGAGGTTATTTAGGCTGGCTAGATTTCATGGTTCCAAGTTGGACTACAAGCATCTATTTATTTTTATTGATATTATTGTCGTTGAAACGTGCTGAAGAAGATATAATTCTTCAAAGAAAATATAAAATTTCATTTATGGGTGTCTCTGTCTTAACTGTGCTATTTATTATTTTTGGAATGGCAATTTCATGGACTGTATTGACGAGCCCAATTGTTGAAGGCGTTCAAGGAAGATACTTTATTCCAATCGCTCCATTAGTTCTGATGTGTATTCCAAGTAACTATATTATCGTGGATCAAAAATATGATAAATACATTATCAGTGTGATGGCTATTATTACGCTATATACAGTACAGTGTATTTTTATAGCTTTCTAAATTGTTTTTTAAATATTCATTTATTAAAATGCAGTGAAAGGTCTATCGTTCTTTCTGCATTTTTCTGGTAATTTAAAATAGCGTGGGGTTTTCAGAAAACACGCAATAAAATCTCGTGGGTAATAGATTTGATAACGGGCAATACCATAGGATCATTATCTGGGGATTGCCTTTTATTTTTATAATTGAGTATTAATGTAAAGTTTATTTTTAGAGTTAAATTATAATTCTGCCAATCTGATGTTGATGAGTAATACATGCGTAATTCATTAATAAAGTACAATATAAAAATAGCCAATAGGTTGACATGATATAATCATGAATAGGCATATAGGGCTACCTCCATTTCTATTTGATTCTCCAGACAAGAAGATAATAGCATGGAGGTTTTATTATTTTTTGGTCTCCTAACAAAAAATGAGCACGATGATTTTTTGTGCCCACAAAAGTTTATAGCCTATCCCCAACCCCATGAGATTTTAAAGTGCCTTTTTTCTTATGAAGATTGTAGAGATATTCGTAATATAGATTTGTGTGTATAAAAGATAACATTTTGATGATAGTGACGTGTCTATATTAATCTCACATAATGTTATATAATATTTTGCATAGATCGTAAGATACGGATAGTTTAGTACTTTAGATAGTTCTGATGTGATGGTGAGGATGTTATGAAAAAATTGATTATTATACCTGCATATAATGAGGGCGAAAATATTGAAAAGACAATACAGAATATTCAAGAGAACGCTCCAGAGTTTGATTATGTTGTGATTAATGATTGTTCTACAGATAATACGTTACAAATCTTGCAGCAAAATAAATTAAATCATATCTCACTGCCAATCAATTTAGGAATCGGCGGTGCTGTTCAAACTGGATACAAGTATGCTTTTGAAAATGGATATGACATTGCAGTACAAGTTGATGGCGATGGTCAGCATGACGTATCCTACTTAGAAAAAATGTGTATTGAGATGCAAAACCAGAATGCAGATATGGTAATCGGTTCCCGCTTTATCACAAAAGAAGGGTTCCAATCTACATTTATGAGAAGAGTAGGGATAACATACTTTACAAGGTTAATCAAACTTCTGACAGGAATTACTATTACAGATCCAACATCTGGATTCAGACTAATTAATCGAAAAGTCATAGCATTATTTGCAAAGGACTATCCACGAGATTATCCTGAACCGGAGTCGATTGTAGAATTATTGTGTAAGAAATATAAAGTGATTGAAGTTCCTGTACAGATGAAAGAACGTGCTGGTGGACAGTCTTCCATTAGAATGTGGAATTCAGTATATTACATGATAAAAGTATCCTTTGCGATTTTTGTTGAAATGATTAGAAAATAATTGGAGGAAGAAAGATGAGCACACAATTAAGATTGGTATTATTCATTCTAAATATAATCGTTTTAATCCAATTAATTATTCAAGTTAAAAAGAAAAAATTACAACTTCAATATATTTTCACTTGGCTAGCGTTGCTTTTTGTATTGTTGATTGTATTAATTTTCCCACAGCTATTAGAATTATTTACAAGAACACTTGGAGTTCAACTACCTAGTAACATGGTGTTCTTCTTAGGATTCTGTTTTTCACTTGTAATTATTTACAGCTTAACAAGATATATTTCACAACAGTCTGAGCAGATTAAGGAGTTGACACAGAAAGTTGCCTTAATAGATAAAGAAGTTAAGGAAATTAAAGGAGAAGTAAAGTGAAGTTTGAACATACTTTTGTAGTATTGGCATATAAAGAATCAAAGTTTTTGGAAGAATGCTTAAAAAGTGTCAAGAATCAGTCTATTCCTTCTAAGGTTGTGATTGCGACAGCCACGCCAAATACATTTATTCAATCTTTAGCAGATAAGTATGGTGTAGAAATAATTGTAAATGAGAATCATATTTCAATTGGATATGATTTTGACTTTGCGGTATCTGTAGGAAAAACTGCGCTTGTTACGGTTGCACATCAAGATGATATCTATGACTATACTTATACAGAAGAGATGGTAGAGGCATATCATAAACAGCCAAAATCAACAATTATTTTCTCGGATTACTATGAAATTAAACATGGGAATGAAAAAGTATATCAGAATCGAAATCTAATGATTAAGCAGATTCTCTTATTCTTACTTCGATTCCATGGTTTGGCACACCTAGGTTTTATTAAGAGGAGTGCGCTACGCTTTGGTGATGCGATTTGCTGTCCAGCAGTTACATTTGTGAAAGAAAATGTACCAAATGAAATCTTTGCAAGTGATTTGAAGTGTAATGTAGATTGGCATGCATGGGAGAGACTCTCACGAAGAAAAGGGTATTTTTATTATGTACATAAATATCTAATGGGACATCGTATTTATGGTGAGTCAACAACTTCTGAAATCATTGGTGAAAATCTTCGCACAAAGGAAGATTATGAGATTCTCAAACGTTTTTGGCCAAATGCAATTGCAAAGATTATAGCAAAAGCATATGCATATAGTGAAAAAAGTAATGAAGAATAAGATTATAGAGGTGAAAATATGAAATGTTCAGTAATAGTTGCTTGTTATAATCCGATTCTTTCAAAAGTGAAATTTACGCTCAAGACGATTTTACAACAAGATATAAAGGATATTGAAATAATCTTGGTGGATGATGGTTCAAAAGACAATCAATTTCAGGCGGTAGAGCAATACTTGGTCCAAAATAATTTTAAAAATTATAAGTTTGTTGCGAATAAGATTAATCAAGGCACAGTCAAAAATATTATTTCTGGATTAAATGTTTGTACCGGTAGGTATATTAAATTATTGAGCCCAGGTGATGGTTTTTATTCTTCCGATGTAGTTTCATACTTATGCAATTACATGGACCAAAATCAAGTTCTTGCTTGCTTCGGCCGTATGATGGGATACTCTAACAGCGAGGGAAATATCAAGTTCCAAGAATTTGAGCACCCATATGACATCGTATCTTATATAAAAAAGAATTGTACTGATGTTCTAAAAAAGAACCTGGTTTTATTCTGTGACCATGTACCTGGAGCTACATTTTTTATGGAAAGGGATTTTTGTAAGAAATGCTTCCAACAGATTGATACTAATGTAAAGTTTGTGGAAGATATTTTGCAAGTATATGCAATGTATGAAGGACATCCATTTAAGTTTGTAGATAAGTTTGTTGTGTATTATGAAAATGATACTGGTATTTCTACTAGCAAAGTATCTCCTGTCAAAATAAGAATGAAGAAGGATGCAGAAGAGTTTTATGCGAATTCTATGAAGGCGTATCATTCGGATAAGTATATTGAAAAGAGAGTAAAGAATGCAGGAAAGTATTCTTATACAAACTATAGAAAACAGATTGTCTCTATCATATTGAATAACAGCGATTCATTGGCATTCCTATATAGAGTATTATCTGGAAAGCTCTGGAGAAAAAAACATAAGTGTGTTGACCAGGGTTTCTTGGCAGATTTATCATTTTTGGATTAAAATGATTATATACTCTAAGATTAGTAAATTGTCCTAAGGAGATTATATGGAAATTAAGATATTCAATTTTGAACCACATGGAGATTCAAGAGGTCAGTTAATCGCCCTTGAGGAGAACAAAGACATACCTTTTGACATTAAAAGGGTATACTACATGTATGATACGACTCCTGGAGTTGCCAGAGGTCATCATGCGCATAAACACTTAGAACAGATTCTGATTTGTGTACATGGTCAATGCAAGATTAAACTTGACAATGGGCACGAGATAGAGGTGGTTGATTTGAATCAACCAAACAAAGGTCTTTATGTTGCGAATAATATTTGGCGTGAAATGTTTGATTTCTCAGATGGAGCAGTACTAATGGTATTGGCATCTGAATACTACAGTGAAGATGACTATATTCGTAATTATGATGAGTTTTTAAAGTTTATTGGAGGAAAATAAGAAATATGAAAGTACCATTTGTGTCATTCAAACCTTTAGAAAAAGAACTTGATACGGATTTAAAAGCAGCATTTGAACGAGTTTATAATCGTTCTTGGTATATTGAAGGTGAAGAAGATAAGGCTTTTGAGGAAGCTTTTGCAAAATTTTGTAATCAAAAATATTGCGTAGGTGTTGGCAATGGGTTGGATGCTTTAATGCTTGTACTTAGAGCATTAGAGATTGGTGAAGGTGATGAGGTCATTGTCCCTTCAAATACATATATCGCAACTGCACTAGCAGTAACATATGTGAATGCGAATGTTGTATTCGTTGAACCGGATCTTCGTACATTTAATATTGATCCAAGCAAGATTGAGGAGAAGATTACAGAAAGAACAAAGGCAATAATTCCTGTTCACTTATATGGTCAGCCATGTGATATGGATCCGATTATGGAAATTGCTAAGAAGCACAATCTATATGTAATTGAAGATTGTGCACAGGCACATGGTGCAAGATATAAGGGTCAAGTTATTGGATCATTTGGCGAGGCATCTGGCTTTTCTTTCTATCCAGGAAAGAATTTAGGTGCTTTAGGAGATGCAGGTGCGGTAGTTACAAACTCAAAAGAGATTGCGGATAAAGTGCGTGCTTTAGGTAACTATGGTTCCGACTACAAGTATCATCATATATATAAAGGCTGCAATAGTCGTCTTGACGAAATGCAAGCAGCATTTCTTGCGGCAAAGTTGCCTTCACTAGAAAAAGTAAACGAAAATAGACGCGCCATTGCAAATAAATATTTAGAAAAAATAAATAATCCTGAAGTTTTATTACCATATATTCCTGAAGGAATGGAGCCTGTTTGGCATATCTTCGGTATCCGTTGCAAACGCAGAGAAGAACTTGAAAAACATTTAAATGAAAATGGTATTTCAACGAATAAGCATTATCCAATCCCAATGCATTTACAGGAATGCTATAAGGATTTAGGATTCCATAAAGGTGATTTTCCAATTGCAGAGGAAATTAGTTCGACACAATTGAGTATTCCAATTTACTACGGTATGACAGATGATGAAACTCAATATGTTATTGATACAATCAATTCTTTTAAATAAATAATAAAACAGGAGAGCAAGTATTGTTCTCCTTTTTGGGAGGAATATGGAAAAGAGAGAAAGGCAAAGTAATATTGAATTATTAAGAATATTAGTTATGTTGGGTGTAGTTGTACTCCATATGAACTTATATGGATTAAAAATGGCAACAGAATTCTCTGGTAAATTTATTTTTATGCATTTTACAGAAAGTCTATTCATTTGTGCTGTGAATGTTTTTGTACTAATTACCGGATACTTTTCTTACAAAATCAATAAAATCAGTGTGAGGAAAATTATCGAACTTATTGTTGAAGTAATCTTAGTGAAAGAGACCTTGTATATCGCATATTCTATTCTGCAGAGAACACCAATCTCATTATCTACTATCATTACAAACCTAATCCCAAATAATTATTTCGTCATTCTATATTGTGTATTATTGTGTATGGCACCCTTTATATCAAAGTTATTTGGCGTGTTGTGTGAAAAACAGCGGAAGTATTTTGTATGTAGTATACTGATTGTATTTTCATTCTATACATTTATGACAGATGCATTAGAGGCTATATCTCGAACTTCTTTTGCGGGTATTAATTCCATAGGGTTATATGGGGATCAACAAGGATATACGATAATTAATTTTATGTTGTTATTTATTGTTGGAGCTTATCTACGTATAACTAACGTACAGTACAACTTGAAAAATAGTATTGCTTTATATATGGTCTCAACCATGCTGATCTTCTTTGCGGCGCTCGTGAGTGTTCGCTATTCTTTTGCACAAATTTCCTATAATTATAACAATCCACTTGTAATTTTTCAGGCAGTCGGTTTATTTATGATTTTTAAGAATCTCAGTATTGGTTCTAATAAAATTATTAATGTATTAGCGAAGAGCAGTTTTATGACATACTTGATTCATCCAGCAATCTTGGTACTGATACCATTCGATAAAATGATGACTTTACCAGCATATCTATATATAATAGTTAGTATTTTGGTGCCTATCATAATTTATTTGGTGAGTTGGTTAGTAGATCTTATTTATCAATATGTGATGTCTTTTATCACAAGAGCGCTTGATAAGGATTTAAATAATCTTACGATAAATATAGAGGATTTAGTATGAAGTTAAGAAACTTAGAGATTAAAGATGCGCCACTTATGTTGGAGTGGATGCATGATAAAAATGTAACGAGCAAATTACATCGCAACTTTGCTGCTATGAAACTTGAAGATTGTGAGAAGTTTATTCAATCAAGGATTTTAGATAAAGAGAATTTACATCTCGCAATCGTAGACGATAACGATGAATACATGGGAACTGTATCTTTAAAAGATATTCATCAAGAAGATGGGTATGCAGAATTTGCAATCACTATACGTCGTGCTGCAATGGGAAAAGGTTATTCTACTTATGGCATGCACGAAATTATTCGCCAAGGCTTGGAAGAACTAAAGCTAAATGCTGTATATTGGTGTGTTGCAAAAGACAATCTAAGAGCTGTAAAGTTTTATGATAAAAATGACTATCAGAGAGTATCGGAAAAGGATATTCCGAAAGAATTACTTGAAAATTATTCGCCAGATTTATTAGATGGATTTTATTGGTATAAAGCAGTTTGAGGGAAAAAGAGGTATCAATTTGAGAAAATTATTGGAAAAGTATAGAAGTATCCCAATTGAGTTAAAGGCTTCTGTTGCATATACCATTTGTAACGTGCTGGTAAACTCCGTTGCTATCATAACAATACCTTTATTTACGCGTCTATTGACGACGGAACAGTATGGGCAATTTAGTATTTATCAGTCATGGTTGTCAATCATGACAATTTTCTTGAGTTTAAATTTGCCATATGGTTCCTTTAATACAGCAATGGTAAAGTTTGAAAATGACCGGGATAGGTATATCTCTTCTGTAGAAGTTATCTGTATTACATTAAGCGCATTGTTTATGATGATATATTTGCCATTTAGTTCAATATGGAATCGATTATTTGAACTGCCGACATATTTGATGGTTTTAATGTGCTTTGAAATTCTTGCGCAGGCCTCATTACAATTTTGGTATGGCAAAGAGAGATTTAAGTTTCAGTATAAAGCTGTAGTAATTGTTACACTGCTAATTGCTTTCCTAGCCCCTATCATTAGTTTAATATTTGTAATGTATGCTCAGGAGAAAGGATTTGCAAGGATTGTTGGTGGATCTGCTGTTACGATTACATTTGGATTAATATTCCTTCTTTACAATATGAGGAAGGGGAGTTTCAGTATCAACAAGAAATATATTAAATACGCTCTCAGCTTTAATATCGCGTTGATACCATATTATTTATCACAGACAATTTTCAACCAGAGTGATCGTTTAATGATTAAATATTTCCAAGGGGTAGATAAGGCTGGTATTTACAGTGTTGCATATTCTTTAGCAACAATTCTAGTGTTCGTTTTAAATGCAATTAATAACTCATATGTACCTTGGCTATATAAGAAGATTAAAATGAAGCAAGCTGAATCTAACAAGTATGTGTCATCTATGATTGCGATTATTATGGCATTCTTATTATTCTGTGTCGTAGGTGTGGCGCCTGAAATCATCTATATTATGGCGGGAACCAAGTATTTAGGAGCAATCTGGGTAGTGCCACCTGTAGCGATGAGTTTATTATTCCTGTTTTATGCACAGTTATTTATAAATATTGAATTTAATTATGAAGAGAAATGGTTGCTTGTAGGATCTACTGTTGTGGCGGCCATTATCAATATTGTGTTAAATGGAATTTTTATTCCAGTGTTTGGGTATGTTGCTGCTGCATATACTACCTTAGCAAGTTATATCATATTCACTTTTTCTAATTATTTTGCATATAAAGTAGTATGTAAAAAACAGAATTTAAATGATAATTTATTTGACTATAAGAAGTTATTCTTGATTGCGGTTGTATTCTGCACATTCTGTTTTGCTGCAATGGGCTTATATACACATAGCATGATACGATATACACTTGGTATTATCGTTGTTATTCTATTGGCTATAAGTAAAAATAGAATTCTCAATAAGTATAAGGAAATTCAGCAAATATTTGCCGGAAGTGATAATGAGTAGTGGAGGTAGGAATGAAAAGTATTAAAGATATTCTAATCAATACCGCATATAATAAACTTAGCTATAAAACATACGTACGGTTAAACTATCTTTTACGAAGTAAATATCGCAACACATTAAATACAAGAAACAAAAGATATGAAAATTTTATTTCTCATTGTCCTAAAAAACGGGGAGATGAGAAGATAACAGTAGTATTTTTTTGCCAATTTCCTAGTTTGTGGAATGGTTTAGATTCAATATACAGAGCTGCGTTAGAAAATAAACTGGTAAATGCTGTATTGGTTGCAATACCAGAGAAAACAATTTATGAAGGATATGATGTAACTAAAGAAGCGTATGGGGAAAATGTATCCTATACATTCTTGAGACAAAAGGGTTATGAAGTAATTGATGGCTTTAATGATGGGGATTGGTTTGATTTAAAAACAATCCATCCAGATTATGTATTTCTGCCAAGACCATATGACATTCATATGCCAGAAATTTATAGAAGTTATACTATTTCTCCTTATGCGAAGGTTTGTTATATTCCTTATGGATATGATTTAAATATATGGGATCCAAAGATGTCTTATGAAGCAGACTTCTTATCTAGTGTACATACAATATTTGCAGAGAATACTTTTTATGCAAATATGTTAAATGAGACATTTCGGATGTTGAAATGGAATAAGAAAAAAATATTTGATATTGGATATCCAAGGTTTGACCTCTATTCTAACTATGAAAAATATACATCTGATATTAAGGTGTTTGTTTGGATGCCTCGATGGACAGTGGACTCAACTGTGGAAGCGTCAACGTTCTTTCAATACAAGGATAGTATAATTAACTACTTCTTAAAGAATAAAGACTTACAATTAATTTGTCGCCCTCATCCATTGATGTTAAGAAATTTTGAATCATCCGGATTAATGACACATCAAGAAGTCTTAGATTTCTTAAAATTCTTCCAAGAGAATGAAAATTTCCATTACGATGAAGATGGAGATTACCTGAAATCATTCATGCAAACAGATGCGTTTATCTCAGACTATTCATCATTACTGATTGAAGAAATGGCACTCAATAAGCCGGTTCTTTACACAGGAAGCATAAAGAACTTTGATACATATATGAAGAACAAACTAGATGCACTCTATGTTATTCATGATGAAGAGAATTTATTGACGACGATGAATTATTTGGCGAACGGAATTGATTCAAAACGGGAAGTCCGCACAAAAATAGTCAGTGATATTATGAATATTTCTGATAATAGTATTGGTGGAAAGATTATTCATTCCCTTATCTGTGATTCTAGAGAATAAGATTTTGCAGAGTATCTACTATTGGACCTGTAGTCCGATAGTAGATGTTTTATTATTGTTGTAAAATGATTTTTGGTAATATCTGTCATTCTATGTTAACCTCTTACTACGGGTATATGCTATTGTTTGAATGAATTATGAGCAATGAGTTTGATATTCACAAAGTATGAATTAGTATATATTATATTTACTTAGAGCGGAGGAATGCCGATGAATAAAAAAGTGATTAAAAGACTTTCGATAGTACTATTAACATTTATACTAAGTTTAACCAATTTAATCACCTATGCTAATGCATATTCCGATAAAGCGAGTAGTGATGGGTGGCTTACCTATTACCCTATGCAATGTGGCGGTTCTACATCATTTGAAGTAGATTGGATTAATGATACGGCAGGATTTGATCTTAGGGGCTGCTATGCGACTTTTGGTGAGGCAAAAACAGCAATGAATACTGTTGGCGATGATGCTGTAATTCGCCATCCAGGAAGTTATAGCATGACTCATATTATCGCTATGAAATATGGTGTGGCGTATACATACCCTGGACGAGAGGGTAGCTTATTAATGAAAGTTAATGGCTATCAGAATAGTGCACAGACTTACACTTCTAAATATAGACAACTGGATTATTGGGATACTTTATCCTTTGATGCAAATACAGGAAGGGGAAATATTTATGTTACTCTTGCTGGTTTTGATGCTGTAGCGGAGTTATTCAACGTGGACTTGATTCCACAAAAGTTTATTGATAAGCATTTTCCTATTTGGTTAGGTGGATATGATGCTTCAGATGAACATGAAGCACCATATTATACACAGATTCAAAGAACTTATTACGCGGTCGAGCAACGCGGCAATTATAAAGATTTAGTGTTATATGCATTTAGTGGTTGGGGAAAAAATGGTGGTACCCCTATCAATATTGCCGCAATCAGTGTTTGTCCAGCGGCTGATTGGATGAATGTTGGTGATTATTATTATACATATGATGATATCAACTATTTTAGAGATCCATATTTCAGGGATAAGGCTGGTACATATGTAAACTATTATCAATTTGTTCCTATGCGATCAAAATCGTATATTCCTAGCGAAGCATATAATGGTTTCTTGGCAGCTAAGGGTTATACAAATAGCGTAATGTGGAATACGGGACAATATTTTATTGCTGGTCAACAAAATTATGGTGTAAATGCAATGCTAGTATTTGCACAGGCTTGTAATGAGAGCGCTTATGGTACAAGTTACTTTGCAAGAAATCGTTATAATCTATTTGGCTGGAATGCGGTAGATAGTAATCCAAATGAAGCGTCTCGATATTCAGATTTACAGTATGCAATTGGTATGCAGATGGGGGTGCAGCTGCAATATGGTTATATGACTTCTAAAAATAGATATACATTCTATGGGGATCATTTAGGAAATAAGGGGTCTGGTATTACTGTGAAGTATGCTTCTGCACCATACTATGGGTTGCAATTAGCTGCAGTTGCATATGAATTTGATAAATTCTCGAAGAACTATAACGGTGAGTTGACAGACTATAATACAACACAGATTGGTCTTGTGACGGAGTCGGGTGTAAATGTTCGCTCTGCACCAAATGGAAATGTTTTATACCAAACTGGATACGCTACAGGTTACCAGAAGACATATACTGTTGCGGTATTGGGACAGAGCGGTGATTGGTATCAAATTCAATCATTAGATCGTGTTGTGAACGGTCATAATGGTGTAGATATGTCCGACCGAACGGCTAAAATTTATAACTGGGAACAAAGCGTAGGTTATATCTCAGCACAATATGTTCAATTACTAAACACGAAGGTAACACCGATAATTCCACTATCTACTGCTGGAGAGTGGAGAAAAGATGGTGTTGGGTGGTGGTATCGTTTCTACGATGGAACTTATCCTAAATCACAATGGCTACAAATCCCATCAAATAGTGAAAATGCTTGGTATCATTTTAATGAACAGGGCTATATGGATACAGGATGGTTAAATGACGGTGGATATCGCTACCATTTAGGCACAGCCGATGATGGAAAGATGAAAGTCGGTTGGCAAACAATTGAAGATGATTGGTATTTCTTTAATACGTCTGGACAACTTTTGACGGGATGGCTTCATGTTGGTGGACAATGGTATTACAGTGATGCTACAACTGGAAAGATGCAAACAGGCTGGCTAATGGATGGTGGAAATAAATATTACTTGAATCCTAATGGCGGTAATATGCTAACCGGTTGGCAAACAGTTGAAAATGGATTGTACTATCTAAACAATTCAGGACAAATACAGACAGGATGGTTCCAAATTGGTGGTTTATGGTATTACGGTGATACATCTACTGGGCAAGTCCAGACTGGTTGGTTAACAGAAGGTGGCCATAAATATTACTTAAATCTAGATGATGGGAAAATGCTTGTAGGGTGGAATCAGATTGATGATGAATGGTATTACTTTAATCTGTCGGGTCATCTTCAAACAGGCTGGATTCATGCAAATGGAGTATGGTATTACAGTGCACCTGATACAGGAATTATGCAGATAGGATTCGTAGATATTGATGGAAACAGGTATTATCTAAATCCACCAGGTGGAAATATGATTACAGGTTGGGGCCAAATAAGCGGAGATTGGTACATCTTTAACACAAGTGGTCATCAATTATCTGGCTGGGTTTATACATATGGCTTGTGGTATTATATGGACCCTACGAATCAAAATAAAATGGCAACTGGTTGGATAACGGATACTTCTGGTAATCAGTATTTTATTAATGCTGATGGAACTTGGAGAGGATAAAAGATTCTGAAAAATAGTAAGGTCGAATCATATTTGGGGATTCGACCTTATATATTTTTGAATATCATACTATTTATCGATACATATGCACATAGTTATCGTATGATGAAAATGATTGGGATTGTGAATGGCGTATACTTTCTAACAGATACACTACCAATGTATAGGATATAATGGTATTATTGAAAGAGAAATTTTCAAGGAGAAAACTGTATGAAAGGTATTGTTTTAGCTGGAGGGTCTGGAACTAGACTATATCCACTCACAAAAGTTACTTCAAAACAATTGTTACCAGTATATGATAAGCCAATGATTTTCTATCCAATTAGTACTTTGATGCTTGCTGGTATTCGCGACATTCTAATTATTTCTACGCCACATGATTTGCCTAACTTTGAACGTCTGCTAGGTGATGGTTCAAGTATGGGTGTGCATTTCTCTTATAAAGTTCAGGAAAGACCTGATGGGCTTGCACAGGCATTTGTTTTAGGAAAAGAGTTTATCGGGGATGACTCTGTATGCTTAGTGCTAGGTGATAATATTTTCTATGGAAATCATTTTGGTAGGATGTTAAGAGAAGCTGTGCGTAATGCGGAAGATAATCATCGTGCAACTGTATTTGGCAAATATGTAAATGATCCAGAAAGATTTGGTATCGCTGAGTTTGATGATAATGGAAAGGTAATTTCTTTAGAAGAGAAACCAAGTCAACCAAAATCAAATTATGCGGTTGTTGGCTTGTATTTCTATGATAATAGTGTTGTAGAATATGCTTCTACATTGAAACCTTCTGCACGTGGAGAATATGAAATTACAGACTTGAATCGTATCTTCCTAGAAAAGGGAGATTTAGATTTACAAGTGTTAGGAAGAGGTTTCTCATGGGTAGATACAGGGACAATTGAATCCATGGCAGATGCCGCTAACTATGTTCGTTCTATCGAGCATATTCAAGGTATACGCATTTCTGTTCCAGAGGAGATTGCTTTCTACAATGGTTGGATAAGTGAAGAAGAATTGTTAGCAACAGCTGAAGAATATGGAAAGAGTCCTTATGGCCAATATTTAAAGAATATTGCAAAGGGTAACATACAAGATACCATCACAAAAGTGACGAAGGAGAATAAGTAGAATGAATATTATTGTTACAGGTGGAGCGGGTTTTATTGGTAGTAATTTTATTTTTCATATGTTAAAGGAACATCCGGATTATCGTATTATCTGTGTTGATGCATTAACATATGCAGGAAATCTATCTACTCTAGAACCGGTTATGGATAATCCGAATTTCCGATTTGTGAAGTTGGATATTACAGATAGAGAAGGTGTATATAAGTTATTTGAAGAAGAACATCCAGATATGGTTGTTAACTTTGCGGCCGAATCACATGTAGACCGTTCGATTGAAGACCCGGAGATTTTCTTACGAACAAATATTATTGGAACTGCTGTATTAATGGATGCATGTCGCAAATACGGCATTCAAAGATATCATCAGGTATCTACAGATGAAGTATATGGTGACTTACCATTAGATCGTCCGGATCTTTTCTTTACAGAGACAACACCAATTCATACATCATCACCATATAGTTCTTCTAAGGCTTCTGCTGACTTATTGGTACTTGCCTACCATAGAACCTATGGATTACCTGTAACATTAAGCCGTTGTTCAAATAACTACGGTCCATATCACTTCCCAGAGAAGTTAATTCCATTAATGATTATCAATGCATTACATAATAAGCCATTACCTGTTTATGGTGAGGGCTTAAATGTGCGTGACTGGTTATATGTTGAAGACCATTGCCGTGCAATTGATTTAATCATTCATAAGGGACGTGTAGGAGAAGTTTATAATGTCGGCGGACATAACGAAATGAAGAATATCGATATTGTAAAGATTATCTGCAACGCTTTAGGAAAACCTGAGTCATTGATTACACATGTTGTTGACCGTAAGGGACATGATATGCGTTATGCAATTGATCCAACTAAGATTCATAATGAACTAGGATGGTTACCTGAGACTAAGTTTGAAGATGGCATCAAGAAGACAATTGAATGGTATTTAGCTAATGAAGATTGGTGGAAGCCAATTATTAGTGGAGAGTATCAAAAGTATTATGATAAAATGTACGGGAACCGATAAGGTTCTCGTTTCGTATGTTTGAAAGGATTGAAAATATGAAAGTGTTAGTTACAGGAGTATCAGGACAACTTGGTCATGATGTTATGAATGAGTTAGCAAAGAGAGGGTATGAAGGAATTGGAAGCGGCATGGAAGAAGTATATGCCGGAATTCAAGATGGTACCTCAGTTGAGACAATGCCTTATGTTCAACTAGACATAACTGATGAGAATGCTGTAAGTAAAATGATTCATGAAATCAAACCGGATGTGGTTATACATTGCGCAGCATGGACGGCAGTAGATATGGCCGAAGATGATAATTTGGTTGAAAAAGTACGTTTGGTAAATGCTAAGGGAACACAGTATATCGCATCTGCATGCAAGGATATTGATTGTAAAATGGTTTATATCTCAACAGATTATGTATTCAATGGACAAGGTGAAACACCATGGCAACCTGATTGTAAGGATTATGCACCATTAAATGTATATGGACAGACAAAGCTTGAGGGTGAACTGGCCGTTGCGAATACATTAGACAAATACTTTATTGTACGTATTGCGTGGGTATTTGGAAAAAACGGCAAGAATTTTATTAAGACGATGTTGAAGGTTGGCAAAACACATGATGAAGTGCGTGTTGTAAATGATCAGATTGGAACACCAACATATACATTAGACTTATCTAGATTATTGGTTGATATGTGTGAAACCGAAAAGTATGGATACTATCATGCTACAAATGAAGGTGGATATATTTCTTGGTATGATTTCACAAAAGAAATCTATCGTGTTGCCGGCTATACAACAAAGGTAGTACCTGTAACAACTGCAGAATATGGTTTAGCAAAAGCTGCCCGTCCATTTAATTCTAGATTGGATAAATCTAAATTAATTGAGAATGGATTTCAACCTCTTCCAACTTGGCAAGATGCGGTTGAAAGATATGTGAAAGAATTGGATTTAGATAACTTATAAGAAAGAGGATATTTATGGGACAAATTCAAGTAGAAAAGAATGTAGGTGGAATTGAAGGTCTTACTGTCATTACACCTGCTGTACATGGGGATGACCGTGGATACTTCATGGAAACGTATAATGAAAATGATATGAAGGAAGCTGGAATTGATATTACATTTGTACAAGATAATCAATCTATGTCCAAAAAAGGTGTATTACGTGGTTTACATTATCAGAAGCAATTTCCTCAGGCAAAGTTAGTGCGTGTAATTAAAGGTAGTGTATTTGATGTTGCTGTAGATTTGCGTGCTGAGTCGAAGACATATGGGAAATGGTATGGAATAGAACTAACGGAAGAAAATAAAAAGCAGTTCTTAGTGCCTGCAGGATTTGCACATGGTTTTTTAGTTCTTAGTGATATTGCGGAGTTCTGCTATAAAGTTACAGATTTTTATCATCCAAATGACGAGGGTGGAATTGCTTGGAATGATCCAGAATTAGGTGTTAAATGGCCACAGGTATACGGTGAGTACCCGGGTAGCGCAGACGCGTCTGGATACTATCTAGAGGACGGTACTAAGTTATCTTTGAGTGAGAAGGATCAGGCACAGTTAGGATTAAAAGATACGTTCAAATTTTAATATATTTTCAAAAAAGGATTGCATTGGAAAATAAATAGCATTTTGAATTGTTGTTTACCATTGTGTCCTTTTTGTAATTTTAATCTATAGATACGGTATATATATTTGAAAATATGCTAAATATTTTTATGGATTTGTGCAGTGTATTGAATTTTTGGTGTAGATTATAATTTCTACATGGTACAATTATCCTATGTCACAAGAGGAAAAAGTATGGTAAGAAAACAAACAAATAAAGAAAAGAGAAGAATGACTAAAATATCATTATCGTTATTGTTGATAACGGTAATTTGTGTTGTTATAGCTATTGCTTGGAACATCATTAGTATCTCTTTCCGACAAAGTGGTGCTGGTGAAACAATCATTAAAGAAAATATTTCTGATAAATATACGAATCAGTACTATACAATTGGAAATAACCCAACAGAAATTACCAAATCTTATTTTCTTGAGCTAAACAATGCAATTACTTCTGGCGATACTACTGAAATTGCAAAAGATGTTGTTAAGTCGTTTATCTGTCAATACTATACATGGACAAATAAAGATGGGAACTATGATATTGGCGGTATGCAATATATCTATAAGCCGCGTCAGAAAGATTTTGAAAGATATACTTTATATAATTTTTATAAAGATATGGATTTATATTTGACGCAACTTGGAAGAAATCGTTTAATTGAGGTTTCTGAAGTGATGATTAATAGTGCTTCTGGATCTGAGGATTATACGGTAACACTTCCAACAGGCGAATCAATTACTCTTCCTAGTGTAAAAGTAGAAGCTTCGTGGATGTATAATACAGATACAGGAATGAATATCGATGCTATCCAAAACCATGCAATTTTTCACGTGGTAAATCACGATGGAAGAATGGAAATTGCTTCAATTTCGGAGGCTGAATAATCATGAGTAGAAACCAAATGAATCAGCAAAGAGAATATATATTAAAGAAGAGGTCTCGCCCTGTTTCTAGACAGCAACTAGTTATTAACTTGGCAATGTCAGTTATTACAGCGTTATTTAATATTTTAGCAATATTAGTTGTATATCAAGTTTCTAAATATGCTTCTGTAAGTAAACTTAAATTTATTGTAGGGAATATTATTGCATTAGCTCTATTACTTTTGTTAGATGGTTTGGTATATGTTTCAATCAGAAAACGAAAACCTCGTATTTTAATTGCTTGCTTACTTGTTTTAACACTGTTAGTTCCTTCAATGGAATATGCTTGGTTTCTCTTGCATCGTATTAATACGAGTGTTACGAAGATTACTGAACACAAAAGTGAAGAGAGTGTATCTGCCTCATTTATTATTTATACTGAATCTACCGGTTCACCAATAACACAGATTAGCGATTTGTCTGGGAAAAAGGTTGGTATCTTATCCGGAACACATATGGCGGAAGTTGCAAAGAAGCGTTTAGAGAATGAAAGTGTGACAGCAACATTTGTTGAGTACACAAATTCAATTGAGGAGTTTAGTGCGTTAATTAATGGTGACATCGATTCTGCTGTATTACCGCCTACATATGCAACTACAATTGGTGAAGATGCAAACTTAAAGACGTTTGTTGAGAAAACAAAATCTATATTAAATTTCTCTGATACAGTTACAACAAATGCACAAGTTGCAAGTAATAAAGATATTACTAAAGACCCTTTTACAGTACTTTTAACTGGTGAAAACGAAGGCTTAGCAGATACAATTATTCTAATGTCTGTAAATCCAATCAGTATGAAGATTACAATGACATCTATTGCCCGCGACTCGTATGTACCAATCACATGTAATGGGTATGGTAAAAGTAAGATTAATGCTGCACATTATACGAGCGAAGGCTGCATGGTAGATACTGTCGAAAATTTAACAGGAGTATCAATTGACTATACTGTTGAATTCAATTTTGCAAGTGTGATTCAAATTGTTGATGCTGTTGGTGGTGTTGATGTTGATATTACAGAATCATTCGATGCGCAATCATGGAATATCATATCTGATGAACTTGAGGTTTATCACATTGAAGCGGGTGACAATCAACACTTAGATGGCAAACTGGCGTTAGGATATGCGCGAGAACGCCATGCATTTGTGGATGGAGATTTTGCTCGGCAGAGACATCAGCAGGAAATTATCTCTCAAGTGATAGCCAAAATCATGGCATCTAAAGATCCGAATATGGCAGTATCAGTATTAGAGGCTGCTGGTGAGAATGTTAAGACAAATATGTCGGTTGAACAGTTATTAAATTTTGTGACTTATTTAATGGCAAAAGCGCAGAGATATTATGACTCTGATAATTTATCTGGTTTATTAAATATGCAACAATCGCGTATCTTTGGCTATGATTCATCGGTTTGGAATGAAGGTCTGCAAATGGATTTATATACTTATGAACTATATAAAGGTTCTGTGATTGCAGAGGCAAATAATATCGAACGTAATACTAACCTAAATACTCCATATGAATTGCCTAATTCTGTAAACTGGAATGCGATGCAGGACTATCCTGTTCCTCCTGTTTCAGCTGATTATGTATATAAATATAAGGATCAAAGCTAATTCGTATTTCAAAGATTGCACCAGCTATTTTCTGCTTGCTTTAAAGAAAAAGAGAATAGCTGGTTTTTCAATCATATTATGATAGAAAAGGAGGAAAATAGTCCTATGTGTTTGAAAAATAGAACATCTATAAAAAAGACAGTTATATTCTTCTCGATATTTATACTATTGTTTTTGATGATTCAAGTTCCATTTTATAAAGGGCAAGAATATGGATATCAATATAAAAATGTTTATGAGAAATTACACAATTTTGAGCGGTTTGAAGGAAACAGTGATGTAATATTCCTTGGGGATAGTGTGGGTTGGGCAGCGTTCTCTCCAGCAGAGTTATGGCGGGATATTGGTGTTAGTTCATATAATCTTTGTACATCTGGACAATGGTTGATGGATACAAAAGCAATTGTAAATCATTTAAACAACCAGATGCCTAAAATAATGGTGTTAGAAGGAAGCATGTTATTTGAACATCCTAATAAATTTAAAAATATTTTTGCAAAATATTTGCCATTATTCCATTATCATGATTTTTATCGTTTCTCATTTGGTACAAAATCCTATTTGGAAAAGACTTTAGGATTCGATAGTAGTGATGCGGTTCAGGCATATACTAATGGTGAATCATATATGTCACAGACTACAAAAAATGACGAGATGAAGCAGGATTCTCTTAAATATCTTGATTATATTTTGGCAAAATGCAAAGAAAATAATACAGAAGTGGTGATAGTTACACTTCCAAATAGTATAGGATGGAATTCGAGTAGAAATGCATATTTAAATAATTTATGCAAAGATAGGAATATACCATTTATTGATTTTAATTTATTACTAAATGATGTGAATTTTGATTGGCAAACAGATACTCGTGATGCAGGGGAGCATATGAATAATTCGGGATCAGAAAAAATCATGAATTATTTAGCTCATTATTTTCAGGAGAATTATCATTTAATTGATTGTCGGAATAATGTAAATTATCAATTGTGGAATGAAATGTTTGGAAAAGGTGAATAGTTATGCAATTTGGTTATCATTCTTTCATATTCATATGTTTTTTCCTTCCGATTTTGATGTTATTTTATCAAGTATTACCGAGTAATCTTCGTAAATATGTAATTATTCTATTTAATTATTCTTTTCTATTTTTATGGTCAAAGCTAGCGGTACTTTTGCAGATTTGTTTGATGCTGATAACATACTTAATTGGCTTGAGAATGAATTATTTTATAAAACGTGGAAAAGATAAAGCAAATAAAGTAAAAGTAAAACGCTATATGTGTCTTGGGATTATACTCAATATTGGAATGCTTATAGTGATGAAATATACCAATTTCTTTTTGGGGATTGGAACTGATATTCTGAACGTGCAATTTACACCTTTACGATTATTTATCCCAGTGGGTATTAGTTATTATGCACTACAGCATATTTCTTATCTAATTGATATTTCTTCTCGCAGTGTGGAAGCTGAAACTAATATATTTTGTTTTACTATGTATACAAGTTTTTTTGCTACGATATTGCAGGGACCAATTACACGCTTTCGTGAAGTGAAGGATGAGTTGCATCATTTAGTGGCAATTAAATCTGAAAATGCAGTGCAAGGATATCGACGTATTTTATGGGGACTATTCAAAAAGGTTGTTATTGCAGATAGAGTTGCTCCTGCAGCAAACTATTTATTCAATATTCATACAAATCAAGGTGCGGTGGTCATTCTTGCAGCAATTTTATGTACTATTCAACTCTATATGGATTTTTCTGGTACAGTAGATATCTCGATTGGCGCTGCACAAATATTTGGCATTCATTTACCAGAAAATTTCCGTCAACCTTTCTTTGCAAAAAATGCAACAGATTTTTGGCATCGTTGGCATATTACACTTAGCCAGTACTTACGTGACTATGTATTCTATCCAATTTCCTTAAGCAAGTCTATGATGAATCTTTCTAAGTGGTTAAAGAAGCATACAGACAAGGTATTAGCTAAAATAGTTGGCCCATTTATTGCACTATTTACAGTATGGCTTTGTAATGGCTTATGGCATGGGGCAAATATTTTGTTTATACTTTATGGAATGTATTATTTTGTATTAATGGTTGTAGAGAATATTATGGACAAACCACTCAAGAAATTAATGAAGAAACTTAAAATAACTGATACAAATAAGGGATTGATCGTTTTTAGGTTTGTGAAACTGCTTGTGATTGTTTGTTATGGTGAAATGATGTGTCGTGTCTCGAATGTTGGTGAACTTGTAAGTATGACACAAAGTGTATTTGTTAATTTTGATCTATCAAATGTGATAGATATAGTGCCAAATATGCCTATGTTTTCGTCAGACTGGATTATTATGATAGTTGGTGTATTAGTTGTATTCTTTGTGAGCGTTTGTGCTGAAAAGAAGATAGATTTAAAAGGAAAATTTGAAACTCTATCTGTTTGGCAACGCTGGGGGATTCTATATACAATTATCTTTATCATAATTATATTTGGCGCGTATGGCCCGGGATATGATAAAATTGCGATGATTTATGCTGGCTTTTAGTAGAACCTTCAAGAAATAAGAAATACATATCAAAATTACAAAAAGACAATTCTGAGAGAATCATTTAAAGGAACTGTCTTTTTCTATTT
The DNA here is from genome assembly GCF_963517755.1 of uncultured Solobacterium sp. Lineage (NCBI taxonomy): Bacteria > Bacillati > Bacillota > Erysipelotrichia > Erysipelotrichales > Erysipelotrichaceae > Solobacterium > uncultured Solobacterium sp. The sequence goes on along the minus strand of NZ_CAUQGG010000015.1, from coordinate 4,360 downwards.
TCCTACAGGATAATTCCGGGATTTTCCGACGGATAAATTTAGCTTAATGTTAGTACAAAATTAATTCTTAATTTTAAAAAGTTCATAACATGGATCCTAACTCTTTTGGGGGCAAAAGATATTTTTTATTTAGCATGCTGCACCCAATTAAAACTATAAGAATTTCATTTGGTTGATTGCTTTTTAAATTGGATATTCTATTGAAAAATTTATTAAGTTATTGACCATAGGTAATGAATATACTATACTAAATCTGTTCAAAAAATTATAAATGGAGAATCTTATGAACGATATCCAATCTAAAATCTTATGTAATCTCAAAGAAAATGAATTACTTTCCCAAAGACAACTTGCTAAGAATATCGGTGTTTCACTTGGTATTATTAATCGTGAATATAATGGATTAATCTCTTCTGGTCTTATTACAGAAGGTGGAAAGTTAACCAAAGAAGCACTTAAGAATATAAAGAATAATAAGCCTAAACAGGCTATTATTTTAGCTGCAGGTTATGGACAACGCATGGTACCTATTAATATGGATAAGCCAAAGGGGTTATTAACTGTATATGGTGAAACACTAATTGAACGTTTGATTCGTCAACTTCATGAGGCAGGTATTACAAAGATTTATGTGGTTGTGGGGTATATGAAAGAAGCTTATGAATTTTTGATTGATCAATATGATGTTGAACTTGTCATCAATCGAGAATATGCGACTAAGAATAATCTCCATTCTCTTGCAAAAGTATCGAATCATCTGGATTGCAGTTATATTGTGCCATGTGATATTTGGTCTAGTTCTAATCCATTTTCTATGTATGAATGTAACTCATGGTATATGATGAGTGATTTATCCAATCCAACTTCAGATTTACGCGTAAATAAACAATTTCATATCGTATTAAAAGATAAGAGAAATGAAGGAAATTGTAGTATTGGCATTTCCTATATCAATCATTTAGATGCCAAATGGTTAAAGGAACGTTTAGTTTCTATGGCAGAAAAAACACGTTATGATAACTCCTTTTGGGAAGACTGTTTATTTGAAGGAGAAGGGTATAGAATCGGTGCGAAGTTAGTACGTCATGAGGATGTACATGAAATCAATACATATGAAGACTTGCGAGATATTGATGAAGAGTCTGAAAATTTAAAGTCCGATACAATCTCTGTGATTGCGAATGCATTGCACGTAAGTAATTCGGAAATTAAGAATATTCAGATTCTAAAGAAAGGGATGACAAATCGATCGTTCTTATTTGAATGTCAAAATCAAAGATATATCATGCGTATTCCGGGTGAAGGTACAGATAAATTGATTGATCGCAAAAAGGAAGCTTCAGTTTATCGTGCATTAGATGGTAAGCAGATCTGTGATGATGTTATTTATATCAATGAGAAGAATGGATATAAGATAACAAAATTTATGGAGAATTCGCGTGTATGTGATACGAATAACCAAGAGGATTTACGTGCATGCATGAAAGTCCTTCGAGCATTCCATAATCAAAATATACAAGTTAAACATATATTCGACTTATACGGACAGTTAGAGTATTACGAGAAGCTATGGAATGGAAGAAAATCAATCTATCAAGATTATGAACTAACGAAAAAACATATTCTTTCTTTACGCAGCTTTGTTGAGGGTAATGCTAAGAGAAAGACGCTGACACACATTGACGCGGTACCAGATAACTTTATGATTCAAGCATTAGGAAATGGTAAACAAGATATTCGTTTGATTGACTGGGAATATGCAGGCATGCACGATCCAGATTTGGATATTGCGATGTTTAGCATCTACTCACTATATGAACGTAATCAGATTGATAATCTAATTTCCATTTATTATGAAAATAAAGTTGAACAAGTCACAAAATATAAGATTTATGCTTATGTGGCGATTGCTGGATTACTATGGAGCAATTGGTGTGAATATAAGCGCCTATTAGGTGTTGATTTTGGTGAGTATTCACTCAAACAATACCGCTATGCAAAGGTATATTATCGCATAGTTCAAGATGAATTTCTAAGTCGTCAAAAGGGAGAGAATCATGAGTAAAATTACAAGAGCGATTATTATGGCTGCTGGTAAGGGTACAAGAATGCATCCAATCACAGAAACAATACCGAAGCCTCTGATTCGTGTTCATGGCAAAAGAATGATTGATACAATTATTGATGCTTTGCATGAAAATGGAATTGATGAGATTTATGTAGTTGTTGGGTACTTGAAAGAAGCATTTCAAAATCTGCCAAATGAGGTAAATGGTATAACACTCATTGAAAACCCATATTTTGATACGTGCAATAATATATCCTCATTGTATGTCGCAAAAGACTATATCTCTAATGCGATTATCATTGACGGCGATCAAATTATAACTGACCCTACAATTCTTTTTACTGAATTTATAAATTCAGGATACAACTGTGTATGGCAAGAAACTGATTCTAAAGAATGGATGTTAACATTGGATGATCGTTTTAAGGTGGTATCTTGTAGTCGAAATGGTGGAAATCATGCGTGGCAGTTATATGGTATTTCCAGATGGACGAAAGAGGATGGAATGAAGCTCAAGGAACTATTAGAACTTGAGTTTAAAGAAAAGAAGAATACCCAGATTTACTGGGATGATATCGCAATGTTTAAACATTTTGATAAATTTAATTTGCATGGCTATCCAATGCATGAAGGTGGCGTAAAAGAAATTGATAGTCTTGATGAACTGATTGAGGAAGATAATAGCTATCGTAGCTATAAAGGAGAATAACCATGAAAAAGAAAATTGACTGGTTTGTTACGCTAGTACCATTAATATTTATCTTGTTTTTAGCAGTACTATTCTTTGTTTTTCCAAATGAATCGAATACAACAGTAAGTCAGATTCGTTTCTTTTTCGGAGATACATTTGGTAGCTATTATTTAATTATTGGTTTAGGTATCTTCTTGCTTTCGATTTATATCGCATCTTCAAAGTATGGAAAGATAAGATTAGGTGGTCAGGATGAAAAACCAAAGTATAGTTTCTTTAACTGGGGGGCTATGATGTTTACCGCTGGTCTTGCGGCAGATATTCTATTTTATTCTTTCTCTGAATGGATCTTATATGCAAGTAATGCCCATATTGAAAAACTTGGTATGGAAGAGTGGGCAAATGTATATCCGTTATTCCATTGGAGTTTTATACCATGGAGTTTCTATCTTGTCTTAGCTGTTGCGTTTGGTTTCATGTTACATGTACGTAAGGTAAATCGTCAGAAGTTCTCGGAAGCTTGTCGTCCACTACTTGGTAAGCATATTGATGGTTTCCTTGGTAAGTTAATTGATTTGTTTGCAGTATTTGCTTTACTTGCAGGTACAGCTACTACATTCACACTTGCGACACCGTTGATGACAAGTATTATTACAAAGTTATTTCATGTCACAATTAATGAAACAATTTTAACAATTATTATTATTGTAATTACATGCATTATTTATACATATTCCTTACTGCATGGATTTAAGGGTGTTTCTTTTCTTGCAAATTTATGTATCTATTTATTTGGCGCGTTGTTAGTGATATTTCTACTATTTGGAGGACAGTTCCGCAGTATTATTGAACTGAGTTTACAGTCCTTTGGTAAGATGGTTCAAAATTTCTTTGAACTATCGACTTATACAGATCCACAACGTACAACAAATTTCCCACAAGATTGGACAATCTTCTATTGGGCATACTGGATGGTTTGGAGTGTTGCGACACCATTCTTCATTGGTAATATCTCTAGAGGTAGAACAATTAAAGAAACAATCCTTGGTGGGTATATCTTTGGCGTAGGTTCGACATTAATTAGCTTTATGATCTTGGGAAACTTCTCCTTTGCACAACAATTACAGGGTATGCAAAACTATATTGTGATGTATCAACAGGGTGCAAGTTTATATGAAATTATCTTAAAAGTAATTGATACAATGCCTCTAGCACCGTTTATTCTTGTATTAGTACTATTAACAATGATTGCATTCTATGCGACTTCATTTGACTCTATCGCATATACAGCATCTTGTTATAGTTATCATGAACTTAAAGAGGGTGAACATCCACATAGAGCAATTCAATTCATGTGGTGTATTCTTCTGGTTGTATTACCAATTGCACTTATCTTCTCGCAGAGCTCAATGAGTAATCTGCAGTCTGTAAGTATCATTGCGGCATTCCCATTGGCAATGATTATGATTGTAATTTGCATCAGTTTTATCAAGGATGCTAGAACTTATTTGAATAATCTACAAGATGATAAATAACTATGAAATAATGCCTAATGTAAAATAACTTGGGGTTTTAGAAAAATCCGCTTTAAAATTACATGG
>NZ_CAUQGG010000014.1:0-32105 GCF_963517755.1 uncultured Solobacterium sp. | reverse complement strand
TCTGCTAGATGTTGAGAGAACATATAGTAGAAAAGTGTACGATTTGTATTAAAAATCTGCATCAAAAACAAACGTTTTTCAAGATTATTTGCCTTTGTCTGCAACTGTGCATAAGTCTGTTTTGCCTGTTCTTCAATTGTTTGAACATATGGTGGTAAAAGACCAATCAGTCCAAGCTTACTACGTTCTTCCATCGTAAAGGCAGTACCTTTATTTAGAAAAGGGTTATTTAAAATATCATGTGCATTCATAAAGTTATCTCCTATGCGGTATTAGTATATACCCATTGTGGTAATTGAAGTAAAAAGATTGGATGAAATGTGATAGATAATCTATAAGAAAAGTCATATCCAGTGTATCAAGATATGACTTAAATAAACTAATCAATTTGGTCGTAAATCTTACGGGCATACTCACTAGGGGTAATGCCATAACTCTGTGTAAATTTACGAGAGAAGTAGTGAATAGAATTGAAACTCAACATGGACGCAATCTCTGTAATGGTGTAATCTCCTTTACGAATGAGTAATCGACTCTGATTCAACTTTGCGGTATTGATATATTGTTTTGGTGGAACTTGAAGATTATTTTTGAATAAGTTCTGTAGCGTACTACGTGAGATAGCGAAGCGGTCACAGATCTGCTCGATTGGTAATGGTTCTAGGATATGTTTATGGATATACTCTAGAATTTCCTCTACAAGACGATCTTCAAAGTGTTGATTCACTGGTGTGATAGGCTTAGGCATCTTCTTTGCGTTTGCGTACATATGGAATGAAATTAAGATTTGTTCTAAGCAGGAAATCATTCCATCATATTTAAATGGATTGGCTTGTTCGGAAGTTGATACAAAACGGTTGATATCATCCTGCATCTCTCGTGTACAACTAATGACACGATTGGAAACTAAATCGGTATGAACACCATCTGCCGCAAAGATAACTGTTAAGTAGGAACAAGGGTTGTCTGAGGAGACCTTTTGGTCATGGAATTGACCGGGTACATATAACATGCATTCATTCATGCCAATCGTATAAGACTTACCATCAACAGTCGTATCCAAAGAACCTTGATCAACGAAAGTTAATTCATAGTAATTATGAGTCTCTCCTAAAAAAGAGTACGCAGGACGTTTTACAACGTAATAATAGGCAATAATTTCAGAGATATGAATCTTAGGTGAAATACTTTCATACACAAATGGAGTTGGTAATGTGTAGGTTGTTTTTGTTGCATGTTTTGGAATATACAAGCGATAAACGATATGTTCACTCATTGAGGTGAGATTGAAATAAACATCAGGTTCAATACGTACACGACGGTGCAGGGCAAAACTTTCAATGGAATCAACCTCAGGAACACGAACAACACCAACCATGGCCATTCCTTCAGACGCTTCTAAATAGACAGATTGATTATAGGAATGAAGCGCATGAATTTCTTTTGTTGAAATTGTAAACTCTTCAACAATGAAATCTTCATCTGGAATATTTGGGACAATCGTACCAAATTTAACGAAATTGGAACTAGTAGTTTTACTAATCATATTTCACCATCTCCTTATGTGGAAAATATTACTGTATATATTTTATATCACAAATTAGCAAAAGAATATATTTTCGGTACCGAAAAGTATACTTTCGAAAGTTGATATGAAACAACTGAGTCACATAAAGCGTACGGCAATAATAATTTATTTACATACGTATAAAACATGCAAGAATATAATTATTTTTTATTCCTTAGGTGTATGAGTACAATAGATTGCACTTATAATTTCAAAATACTTGGACTTCTTTTCATATAAAGTGCAATTTATAATGCAAGTATAAAGAAGTGCACATCTTTAAAAATTTATAGTAGATATTCTTTTTTAGCCAACTTGATTAAGGGCTCAGAATTAGTGAGGTGGTTATATGGATAACATGAATCTGAAAAGTTATTTTCAGATTATTCCTGTTGAGCAAATGTGGCATGAAGCTGTTGAAAAAGCGGTAGAACCACTGATCCATAACAATTGCGTAAAAATAGAATATAAACATGCTATCTTTGCCAATTTAAAGAGATCAGGAAGTAAATTCATCATTTCACCTTATATAATTCTTCCACATGCAAGACCTGAGCAAGGCGTAAATGAAAATGCAATTTCAGTGTTGCTTTTAAGGCATTCTGTCTATTTTGATAAATCAAGAGAACCTATAAAACTAATTGTAATCCTTGCTATGAAGGATTCTGTATCACATCTCAAAGTACTAAGAAAAGTGGCAGAGATTTTAAATAAGACAGGGAATATTACTAGCATACTGGAATCAACTAGCGCTGAAGCTCTTGGGGATAAATTTGCATAATGGGTAGACTGGAAGGAAGTAACATAAATGAAATTTAAGTTTATTCGAGAATTAATCAAAGCGGATATGATGGCAAAGGATAGCTCGGATGTAATCTATCAACTAGGAGAATTATTATCAAAACACGGATTTGTATCTGGTGGATATGCAGATAAAGTAATTGAACGTGAAATAGAGTATCCTACAGGGTTACAAACGAGGGGACCTGCAATAGCAATCCCACATGCATGTGATGATGGGATTAACGGAAATCATGTTGCAATCGGCATTTTAAAAGAACCAGTTAAATTTCATAATATGGAAGATCTTGATGAAGAAGTTGAGGTAAAACTGGTATTTATGTTGGCGATAAGTAGCTCACATGATCAACTAGAAATGCTGCAGTTTTTGATAAAAGTATTTCAATACGAGAAATTGCTAAACAATATAGCAAATACAGATTCAAGTGAGGCAATCTGTAATTATTTAAATCAATACATAGAAGAACTGGAGAATAATTAGTATGAAAACAATTGTGATTGCTTGTGGTGCAGGTTTAGCAACTTCAAGCATGGTTAAAGATAAAGTGGAAGGGATACTTAAAAAGAATGGTATTCAATTTAAAACTATTCAATGCACTTTGTCAGAGGTTGATAATTATGATGGAGATGTGGATTTGATCATCACAACAATGAAAGTCCGTAAAAAATATCAGTCACCAGTAATATCAGGTAGTTCATATCTTTCTGGTGTAGGTGAAGATGCTGTTACAGAACAAATTATAGATATTTTAAAGAAATAAAAATAAGGGAGAAAAATAATGCAAGTCATAATGGATATTATATCGTACATCGTCGGATTAGGTAGTTACATTTTTGTTCCTATGTTGATGTGCATAATTGGTTTATTATTTGGTTTAAAGATTCCTAAGGCAATTAAAGCAGGTGCAACGGTTGGTATTGGATTAGTAGGTGTTGGTATTGTGGGTACACTTACAGCAAATACATTAGGTCCAGTAATTAATGAGGCTGTACAGGTTTTACATCTTAATTTAACGGCTATTGATGTTGGTGGATCGCCAGCGGCAGCTGTAGGTTTTGGCGGCTTAGTTGGGGCAACTCTTATCGTTTTAGTAATTGTTGTTAATGTCATCTTGGTTGCATTAAAGTTTACAAATACGATTAATGTAGATATTTATAATTTCTGGTATTACTCAATTACAGCTGGATTTGTATATGTAATTACAGGTAATTTCTGGTTGGGAATTTTAGCAGGTATTAGTCATGCGATTTTAGGACTGAAGGTTGCCGATATTATGGCTCGCCGCACACAACAAATTATTGGTATTGAAGCTATTTCAATTCCTCATGGTTTTGCGGCAGCAAGCGCACCAATCTTCTTACTATTAGATAAGATTTATGATCATATTCCATTCTTTGCTAATAAACCGATGGATGAGAATTATGTTGAAGAAGAAAAAGGAATTGGACATATTTTCGGTGCTATCTTTGGGGAAAGAATTTTCTTAGGACTTATCATGGGTATGTTCTTTGGTATCGTTGCTGGATATGATTTCAAAGGAATTGCAGATGTAACTATTAAGACTGCTGCTTTGATGGAATTATTCCCTATGGTTGTAAAGATGTTAGTAAATGGTTTAATTCCAATTTCCAATCAGGCTAAGGAATTCTTTATTAAGCATTTCCCAGATCGTACATTGAATATTGGTTTAGACTCTGCTGTGACAATCGGTCATCCAGTGACAATTTCTGTAGGATTCTTAATGATTCCATTCTTTATGATTTTTGCGGCAATTTTACCTGGAAATATTACATTGCCATTAGGCGAAGTACCATTTGCAGCATTCTATGTTTGCTTTGCCACTATCGTTCATCGTGCAAATAGACGTCGTACAATTATGTCTAGTTTAATTTTCTTGCCAATCGTACTTTATATTTCAAGTTGGGCAGCACCGCTATTTACACAACTTGCACAAAATGCAGGAATGGACTTGGTAGCTAGTGGGCAGTTTGCAACAACAACTGCATTAGGAAACTTGTTCATCCTCATTCCAACATTAATTGGCTCAATTCCTAACTTAGGATTTATCCTCTTAATTGCGATGGATGTTGCAGTAATCTTTGGCGGTAAAGTCTTAGAGAATTACTACGCTAAAGAGGATAAACATTTTGAGGAAACAATCGGAACAGAATCCATGTAGATATTAAGAGGTAAAATATAATGGATAAAGTAAAAATTGGTGTTGTTGGTGCGGGAATTTATGGGACATATCATATTCGTACATATAAATGTGACCCAAATGTAGAGAAAGTAGTACTCTGTGATTTAAATGAAGAGCGAAAGAGAATTGCAGAAGAAAAATTTGGTGTTAAAGGCTATACATCTATAAAGGAGATGATTGAGACAGAAAAGTTAGATGCTGTTAGTATCGCAACTTCTGATCCATATCATTTTGAACCATGTAAAGATGCAATTGAGTGTGGAATTAAATATCTTCTAATTGAAAAACCAATGGCGCTAACAGTAAAGGAATGCGAGGAGATAATAGAACTTGCAGAAAAAAAGGGTGTAAAGATTTCAGTTGATTTCCATAAGCGTTGGGATCCAGCATACAACTGTATTAAGAAAGATATTAAGTCAGAAGATAAAAAAATTATTCGTGGTTATATGTCTTTAGATGATGTAATTGCAGTTCCGGAGAATTGGTTCACTTGGACTGATAAATCATCACCAGTATGGTTCCTTGGTGTACATTGCTATGATCTAATTCGATATATCACCGAGAGCGAAGTTGAAAAGGTATATGCTGTAGGTAATAAAGAAGTATTAAAGAAAAAAGGATATGCTACTTGGGATAATATTCAAGCTATATTGACTATGAAAGATGGAAGTAATTGGACAGTTGAAACCAGTTGGATATTGCCAAATACATTCCCGAAATCTAATGATGGTCAGCTAGTTATTATTACCGAAAATAAGTACTTTAAAAATGAATCATATCGAGGGGTAAAATCATATTCTGATAAGAAACAAGGAATTCCAAATTATATATTCATGAATTTTGACGAGAATAGTGCATCAGGATTTGGGTTGGAACCAATGCAAGAATTTGTAGAGGACATTGTCAGTGGAAAGGAATTTAGAACAACAGCATTTGATGGTCTGCAGGCAACTAAAATTGCAGCTGCAGTGCATGAATCTGCTGAAACAGGAAAGGTTATATATTTGTAGAAGAGTGTTCACACACTCTTCTTATAGGTTATAGACATGATAAGAATTAAATCAGAACAAATACAAGTTGATATTGATGAGTTAGGTGCACAGATTAATTCACTGAAATTAAAGTCTAATGACTTAGAGTTTTTATGGCAAAAAGACCCACAGTATTGGTCAAGTAGTGCCCCAGTACCATTTCCAATAATTGGAAGATTGAATGAAAACAAAACACTATTTGATGGAAAAGAATATTCAATGCGCTCAAATGGAATTATTCGATATGAGCAAATACCAGTAGTTAGTAGAGAAAAAGATTATGTTGAATTTTTATTTACAAACACGCCTAAGTTAAAAAATAACTTTCCATATGAATGTAGAGTAAAGTTATGCTTTCGAGTAGAACATAATAAGTTATCGGTTCAAGCAACAATTTTCAATGATGATATAAAAAACATGTATTATAACTATGCTGGACATCCAGGTTTTCGGATTCCATTATTTGCGGATGAAAGTACTAATGACTATTATTTAGAATTTGAAAGTAATGAACATGCATTCATATATTCTATGTCAAATACGGGGCAACTTTTACCGAATAAAGAATTGTACTTTGAAAATGAGAGACGGTTCTTTATTAGGAAAGAATTGTTTAAAAAAGAGGCTATTGTATTTATCAATCCAAAATCAAAATCAATATTTTTGAAAAATATAAAAAACCGCCATGAAGTAAAGATTGGATTTTTGAAATTTGATAATTTGGCTTTATGGACACCTTATAATAAAGATAAAGAATTGCGCTTGATTTGTATAGAGCCATGGATTGGACACTCAGATTTCAAGGACTATTCAGGTGAGTTTAAAGATCGAGATGAAGTTTCTTTTTTGAAACCAGGAAGTTATAAAACATATACATACACTATAGAAGTTAAATAAATTAGATTTGTTTATAGGGATGTGAAAATGCATCCCTTTAATAATATAAATGAGGAAAAATTATACATGCATGAAGACTTTTAACTTTTGTGTTTAGATGATATATTTTGGGTAAGATAATTGGTGGAAAATATGAAACTTGAAAAGTCACAAAAAGATTTATTGTATCTACTACTAAAGCAAGTAGAAGAGACACCGCTAACTACAATTCAATCAGAATTACATATTAGTAGACGGACGGTTTATTATAATGTAAATAAATTGAACGAGTTTCTTTTTGGATTTGGTATTAGTCCTGTAAATAATAGACGTGGGGAAGGTTACTATCTGACTGAAGACCAGAAGAAAGAAATTAGAGAGATTATTCAATTTGAGCAATCAGCATATAATTTAACGCCAGACGAAAGAGTGCAATATCTTGTTTGCTGGTTAATGTATCCTAAAGAAAGTGTATTTATAGAAGATATAATTTTTACTTTTGATATTTCGCGCAATTCAGTATTTAACGATTTAAAAGTCATGAAATCTGCTATTGAAAAGTATGATTTGACTTTAGAATTTGATTTAAAGAATGGTTATTCTATACAAGGACAGATTTTTGGGAAAAGGGCACTATTACTATATTATCTAAAAATACTGTTAAAAAAGATAAGTTACAAAAGTATAGACTTCTTAAATGCAACGGAAGTGGAAGACTTTTATGCTCGCTTGCAGCGCATCTCGGTAAATATGAGAAATGAGTACGATGACTTTAATTTACTTGCTATTGCATGTGTATTGAATATTGTACATTTTGTCGATGAGAGATTTGATTTCTCAATACTGGAATTGAGGGATTTGGAAAAAACGGATGAGTTAAGGATGATCGATCAATATTTTGAGGACTTAAATGTTCATGAAAGGCTATACCTTACAATTCATTTACTTGGGTCTAAAGCAAGTAGCGTGATTCATATTGAAAGTGGGCAAAAAGATATCCAACTATTTGAACTGGCTCAGCATTTGGTAGAATTATTTGAAAGACAGACGTTAGTAGAATTAAGTGAAAAAAATGAATTGGTTAACTCTTTATATATGCATTTTAAGTTATCGATGTATTACTACCAACTTTCAATTCAGATATCAAATATTTTACTAGAAGCTGTAAAAGTAAACTATGAGAGTTTGTATCAACTGATAAAAAGTATATGCGAAAGTATACAGGATGAATTTCCATTTATCTTAACAGATAGTGAAGTATCATATATTACTATGCATTTTGGTGGGCATCAGAGAAAAATGCGTAGTAAGTATTACGCTCCTATACGGGTACTGATTGTTTGTCCGAGTGGAATATCTACATCAACTTTGCTAAGGAAAGAAGTTGAGGACTTATATGCAAATGTGTCTGTAGTGGCTGCAACTACAGCAAATAATATCTATCAATATGATGGGAAAGTGGATTTTATTGTTTCTACAATAGATTTGGATACAAACATTCCTTGGATAAAAGTGAATGCAATTCTAGAAAAAGAAGATAAATCAAAAATTGCATCAATGATTTCAATGAATGTTGAGACATATCAGCTTAATGGAGAAAATTTAAATGGATTATTCTCTGTTTTGAGGAAGTATGTCGATGAAGAACAGATGGAAAATTTGCGAAGAGATATATATGAGTATTTTAGAAATGGTCACTTTGTAGTTGAAACAAAGGAAAATGATCAATTGCGACTGGGAGATATTTTAACAGAAGAAAACATTGTTCAAATTAATAAAAATATCTCATGGCAAGAAGCAATTAATATTGCAAGTGAGCCATTGTTAATAACAAAATCAATTACACCTGAATATGTTCAAGCGATGATCGACTTGGTAGAAGAACACGGTGCGTATATTGTTCTTAAAAATAAAATAGCTATAGCTCATGCCAAACCTGAGGAAGGTGCAAATCGATTAAATGTTTCACTTTTAATAAATCGAAAGAAAATATGCTTTGATGAAAATATAGGAATTCATTATTTATTTATATTATCTAGTCCAAATCCTAGATCTCATCTGCAAATATTGAAAGATATATCTTATTGGACAAATGAAGAAGTAAATTTAAAAATCCTATTAAATAGTAATATTGATGAACTAATGAATTTTATTAAGAAAATGTATCAGTAAAGGCAAAATCCAATATTAATAAAACAATAATATAGTAACAAATCAACAAAAGAATAATTTTTGTTACCGAAAAATACACTAGTTTTGAGCAAAAATGTAAATATTATGTGACACTTAATGTTAAGATATACACATGAGAGCGCTTTCCATTTTTGGCAATAGCGCATATACTCGAAGAGAAAGGAGTAAGGAAATGCCAGATATTGTACTAACTAGAATTGACAATCGTCTAATTCATGGACAGGTGGCAACACAATGGTCCGGTTCAATTGGTGCTAACTTAATCTTGGTAGCAAATGATGACGTAGCTGCAAACACATTCCGTCAAGGATTGATGGATATGGCTGCACCTTCATATGCACAGACACGTTACTGGACAATTGAAAAAACAATTACAACTATCCACAAGGCTTCTCCATCACAGCACATCTTTATCGTCTGTGAGACACCTACTGACGTATTACGTTTGGTTGAAGGCGGTGTTCCAATTAAGAAGGTAAACATTGGTAACATGCACATGGCTGAAGGAAAACGTCAGGTCGCTACTAGCGTTGCTGTTGATGATGTAGATGTAGCAGCATTCAAGAAGTTACAGGAACTCGGTGTTGAGTTAGAAATCCGCAGAGTGCCGCAGGAACACGCTGAAGACATCAGCAAGCTCTTTGGGTAAAAATCATTACAGCCGTTTTACTACAGAAAATCTATTTTAAGGAGGATTGAATCAAATGGTTTTACAAGCATTATTACTTGCTGTAGCAACATTCATCTTTGCAATTGACCAATTCTCACTGACTGAGCTTTTATATCGTCCTATTATCGCTTGCCCAATTATTGGCTTGATCTTAGGTGATGTAAAAACTGGCCTTGTCATCGGTGGTACATATGAACTGATGATGGTTGGTAACATGCCAGTCGGTGGAGCACAGCCACCAAACGCTGTATTAGGTTCTATTGTAGCAATGATCTTCGCTGTTAAGTCAGGATTACCTGTTGACCAGGCTTTAGGTCTAGCAGTTGTATTCTCTGTATTTGGACAGTATGTCGTTACATTTACATTTACATTTATGTCATACATCATGGCTAAGGCTGATCAGGCTGCTGAAAATGCAGATCCAGCTGGAATCACTGGTGTAAACATTCTATCTATGTGCATCTTAGGTGGTCTCTTCGCAGTTCTAGCACTTGTTGCGTTCTTCGGTGGAGATGCTGCTAGCGAAGCATTAAAGAGCTTCTCTGAAAATGCTTCATGGTTCATGGGTGGCTTAGGTGCTGCTGGTGGAATGATGCGTTACGTAGGTTTCGCAGTATTACTAAAGATTATGCTTGCAAACGACATGTGGGGTATCTACTTCGCAGGTTTCACAGCTGCTGCTATTCTTGGAAATATTGAAGCTACAAAGGGTGCAACATTAATTCTTGTAGCATTTATCGGCTTTGCAATTGCAATGTACGATTACAATACAAATGTTAAGATCAAACAATTAACATCTAATAACGGAGGTGCTGGAGATGGAATCTAATTTCAATTTAGCATATAAGGACACTGCTCCTGCTAAACCACTTACAAAAGCAGTTTTAAATAAAATGGTTTGGCGTTCTCTAAACTTACAGGCTTCCTTCAACTATGAAAGAATGCAGGCTGCTGGTTGGTTATGGAGTATTTTACCAGGATTAGAGGCAATCCATTCAAACAAGGATGACTTATCCACATCAATGACTCACAACCTTGAGTTTTTTAATACTCACCCATTCTTAGTAACATTCGTTATGGGTATTGTATTATCCATGGAACAACAGAAGGCTGATATCAACTCAATCCGTGCTGTTCGTGTAGCAGCTATGGGTCCTTTAGGTGGTATTGGTGATGCGTTATTCTGGTTTACATTGGTTCCTATCACAGCTGGTATTACTGCGAATATGGCGATTTCCGGCAACTTGGCAGGACCAATCATTTATTTCTTAATTACATTCGGTGTACAGATGGCTCTTCGTTATTGGTTAATGTATTGGTCATATGACATGGGTACAAAGGCTATCGAAGTATTGACTGCTAACGCTCGTGAATTTACACACGCCGCTTCTATGCTGGGTGTATTCGTAGTTGGTGCATTAACATGCAATTACGGCGCTACAAAACTCGGTATGGTAATTCCTAATGGACAAACAGCCGAAAAAGTTAAACAGCTTGTTATCGAGAATGGTAATATTGTAGAAAAAGAAGTTGAAAAATTAAAAGATGTTAATATTGATATTCAAGCAATGTTAGACGGCATCCTACCTGCACTTATTCCTTTAGGATTGACATTAATGTGCTATTTCTTGATTAAGAAGAAGGGTTGGTCACCAACGAAGTGCATTATGCTCTTACTCGTTATCGGTATCGTTGGATGTGTATTTGGAATTTGGGCTGGAGACTATAAGGTTCCAGAACTTCTAAGTGCATTTATCAAGTGGCATAAATAATCATGCATAACGAAAGGGACACCTTATCGGTTGTCCCTTTTGTTCTAAATATAGATTATTGTTTGTTTTGGTTCTTTAATTCTTGTTCATATTTATCGTAATACATTCTCTGTACGTCATCGCTAAGAGGTAGTTTCTCATCTGGAGTACGTTTCTTGATATGGATAAAATATCCAATGGTGGCTGCGATAAATATGAATAAGGCAATTCCTGTTGCGAAAATAGACATAGGTATGTGTTAACTCCTTGTGTGTCTATTATAACAGTGTTTTTCGTGATATTCTTGAAATACGGAGGTTGGTTATGGAAAATCGCTTATTGGTATTTGGTGTTCTGTTGATTATTGGGATCGTTCTATATGTTGCATGGATGTTCTTTGCGCAAAGACAAGTCATGTATATGTCTTTACTGCTATATCGTCAAGGCGATGCGGACCGATATCTAAACGAATTAAATTCATTATCCAGTCGTTTGTTCTTTAACAAGAAGTTACGTACACTAATGGCAATTGACGCAAATCTTATCAAGGGTGATAAGGAACAACTTAATAAACTATTCGAAAGAGCGGCGGCTTATAGATTGAGTTCTTCTGATCGTGTGCTGGTATTACAGAAGGAACTATTATTCCGAATCGCACAAGAAGAAGATGAGAAGGCAGCAGAGTCTTATACGGCAATTCATAAAGCATATGATAAGTTAACGGATAAGCAGAAAGAGAAGTATTCTGAAATCCTAAGAGAAGTTGAATATCCATACACAATCCATGTCATGCATGATGGTAAGTATGCCTCTGAATTAATGGAACGCGGTGATACAATTACGGATGTCGTGCCTGCTGGGGTATGTTATTTAAGAGCTGCACAATCGTATTGTTTAAAGGATGATAAAGACCGTACGGAGCGTGCACTAAACCATGCGGCTAAAAAATTGAAGGATACAACATATTATCCGGAAATTCAAAAAATGTTACAAACACGTAATTTCAATGATGTCTTAAAATATAAAATTTAATGTATGGTATGAACATGCGGGATTCAATAGGGAAGAATCACAGAAATATCTGTCTCTCTTCTCTTTTATTATGGAAGAGTTGTACAACAAAAGTTTTATGTTGAAATATGCATTAAACAATATATTTATGCACATATTTGTTTCGTGTAAATTCTATGAAATTTAATGATTTCTTAAAAAATAAAATTTAATATATGTTATTATATATGTGTTACTGAACGGTGGTCAGTTTTGGCCTCGGTCATGAAAGTGGGTGGAATTTTGAAAAAGATTATATCAATACTTTTAGTGTTATGCCTATCTGGCTGTACTGTATTAGACTTTGTGACAGATGATAATCAAAATCAAACAATTAATTCTTATAAGAATGATTATAAAGATACGAATACAACAACAGAGAATCAGACACAAAATAAAAATGGCTTCACTGTAAAAAATAAAGAAGATAAGAACCAAACTAGTAACAACCAGTTAAAAAATGGTTTCCAAACTGTAGATAAAAATAAGTTGAATACGAAATCACTTTATTTGTATTATTACGAGCAGTTATCAAGTATACAGAAGGCAATATATGGGGAGCTTTATGATGTACTTCAGAAGCCTGTTTCTGAATATTCGTTCAAGAAGCTTGCAAAAAAAGAAGATTTTGCGACGGCGCTTCTAGCATTTAACTATGACTTCCCTGAAGCTTATTGGATGTGGGACTATCGTTACTGGACAGATGACTATGGAAAAGTTACGAAGGTTAAATTTCAGGTGCCAGAAAATTACGCTGAAACGCAAGCTCAAGTTGATCAGATTGTAGATAATGTAGTTGGAGCTGTCGCAAACGCAAGTGATTACGAAAAGATTAAATATTTCTACGATTGGATTATTAACTGGACAATTTATGAAGACAATGAATGTGACCAGTATTACACAAGCGTATTCCTATACAGAAAGAGTATCTGTGCTGGTTATTCAAGGGCCTTCCAGTATCTCTGTAAGAAGGCAGGAATTAAGTGTGCTACAGTTCGCGGTCAAACAGATGAAGCTCACGCTTGGAACTTTGTAGAATTAAATGGTAAGTACTACTGGGTTGATGTAACTTGGGGTGATCCAGTCAATGATGATGGTAGTCAGTCACTTGTTTACTATTACTTCATGGTAACGGATGAAGTACTATTCCGTACACATTATTCCTTAAATGGAACAGTTGTAATTGGTGATTCTTCATTTGAAGCATTCAAATTCCCAAAGTGTACAGATAACTCTCTTTCATACTATGTTCAAAATGGTGCGTATTTCCAAACATACGACTACTATGCAATTAGAGACTATGTATTACAGAAGCTGAATGAAGATCCGTACCAAAAGATTTCGTTCCAGATTGGTGACCAAGCATCTTTCCAAGTAGCAGTTGAGCAATTATTATCGCAAAACTATCGCTATATTACGAATATCTTTAGCGAATATTTCCCAGGAAGATATTGGTATAATGCAATTACGAAAGATGATGTTGGTGTCATCACTGTACAAATCGTTTCATAAAAATAAACTGTGTAATCTTTCGACAAATTGTCTTGAGGTTACACAGTATTTTTGTAGAAAAGACTTTGGAAGTATCCTAAGTCCAATTAAAATGTTATCTCCTCTTGGTGAGAACCATACATATACTCATCGACAGTATAGATGACACGGTCTTTGACAAGAGATACTGGATCATTATGTAAAGTACCTTCACGTACCTTTGTGTATGCGATTGGCATAAATTGACTCAATAGTCCAAGAGGTACACCATCCTTAAAGTTCTCAAATAAGACCTTTTGTGCAGCTACGACTTCATCAACTGGCATGTAGTAACGAGAACGATCACTAAAGGAGAACTTACGCTTGTATGCAATTTCTTCAGGAGTACCGTGATAATGCTTGATATAGTACTTTGGATTTTTTAGCATTGCCTCATCAAGCACCTCGATAAAATGACTCTGCTTTTCAGGGTGGTCTTTTAATAGTTCCTTTTCAGCATACGCTAATGCAAATAAAGCCTCACGCATCATATAGGTTAGACCAGGGCCAACCTTTAAGATACCAACTCCGTCTTCGACAAGTTCACGAAGACTGATTTTTGTTTGATAGTCGGTAGAATGTCCTTCAAATACAAGATTATTATACTCTTTAATAGAAGCCATTAGGTCGACTGCTTTCGAACGGTCGTAAGGTGTACAACCAGCATCTTTTTCCTCAACACCAGGTTGTACAACAACACCGATAACGTGTTTCCAAGCTTCATCTAATTGATGTTCATGGAATGCTTTCTCAAATGTCGCAACTGTTTGTTTGAAGTCGGAAACCTTTGTGACTTGTAAACCGGTTTCTACTGCTTCTTGAGAACCACCTGGAATAGGCACTTCAGAGCCAACAATATAAACAGGATGTAATGCGTCAGGATTATCTTTCAGAAGTTGTTGGTAAGCTTCCTCTGCTACAACTGCAAGTTCTGCACCACGTCTAGCAATGATTTCATCGCTTAAGCGAACATTTGGGTCATCACTTGCGACTTTCATTGATGTATCAATATGAATCTTTGTAAAGCCAGCAAGAACAAACTGGCGAATTAATTCAGAAGCTTCTTGCATTGCTTTTTCTTCATCGTATTGTACGAATGTTAGTGGACCCAAGTGGTCGCCGCCTAAAATGATACGGTCCATAGGCAAATCTTCAAGTTTTGCAAGTTTCTCAACAAACTGCATAAAATCTTTAGGCTTCATACCGGTATAGCCACCATATTGGTCAACTTGGTTTGCTGTTGCTTCAATAAGCAATACAGAATTTGTTTCTTTTGCACGTTGCATACATGCACGTAATACCAATTCATTTGCAGTACAAGCAGAGTAGATACCAACAGCTTTACCTTGTTTCTGCAAACGAACAATATGTTTCAATGGATGTTCTCTCATGATAAAATCCTCCTACTAAAATTATACAGCAGCGTAGATGAATTAATTGTTAATGAATTTGTATTTTTAGAGGATATAATAGATATATCAATATAAAAATGCAAATTGTTTCTGATATTGGAGAAGTTATGATAAAAGCATATACGCAAGAAGGTACAAAGCATGTCAACCAAGATGTTTTCGGCTGGCAAGGAAATATGGTATGGGTAATCGATGGAGCTACACCTCTTTTCGGTGATGATTTTCTTGGCGGAAATGATGTACAGAAAACCGTAAGAAAGATATCGGATTCGCTAAAGAGATATGCAAATGATGAAGATTCTTTAGCGGATATTTTATTTCATGCATGCAAGTCTGTTGAAAAAGAATATCGTAAGGCAATTTCCGGATATGATTTAATTGAGAAATATAAACTTCCTTCTTTTGCGATAGTTATTGTTAGAGCAAATAATAATACTGTTGAATGGTATGGACTAGGCGATTGTGAAATATACATGCATGATACAGTTTATCGTGATGAGTCTTTTGATAGAATCAACAAACGAAATCAAAAGAAAGTAAAAAATAAGTTGGCATTACATCGTGAAACAAGAATGTTATTAAATAATGAAAGCCACCCAGAAGGATACTGGATTGGGTCGTTAGATGGTGTTGGATGTATGCATGGGAAATGTGGTAGTGTTACTGGTAAAGATATCAAGAGTATTTATCTCTATAGTGATGGAATGTCTACTGTATTACAGGATAAAGCTGTGATGAAGAATGATTATGATATTGATAGTTCTATTTTTGAAGAATACATACAAAAGAACCGTTCTTTAACAACCGATGATATTACAATTCTTCAGTTGCGCTTGAAAGGGGAATAAGATGATTAAGGGAATTTTATTTGATTTTGATGGTACACTTAGCAACCGTGTTGAGTCAGCATACTTTATGTATCGTTGGATGGTACATGAGATGTTGCCAGACATGGATGTGCATGGTATAGAGTTTGAAGGTATTGTACAGCGCTGTATGTTGTGGGATGAATATGGAACCATAAATAAGGCACATGTACTAGAGATGTTAAAAAAACATTACGTGCCTGATTTGGATGTGGAATCATGGAAGGAAAAGTGGTATGCGACATTCCATGAATTTCAAGTTGAAATGCCACATTCTTATGAGGTTTTGGCTGAACTAAAAAAGAAATATAAAATTGGTATCATCACAAATGGTGATGAAAAATCGCAAGCTGTGAAAATTGATTATCTTGATATGCGAAAATATTTTGATACTGTAATTATCAGTGGTGCCTTTGGAGTTCATAAGCCAGACGCGTCCATTTATGAAAAAGCAGCTAGAGATCTAGGATTGAAGTGCGAAGAGATTGCGTTTATTGGAGATACCTTTGCAACGGATATCGTAGGTGCAGTACGTGCTGGAATGATGCCGATTTGGTATTGTTATGAGCATCGTGGTATCTCCCTATATGAGGTAAAACAAGTAAACAACTATGATGAAATCCGTGATATGTTTCTTATAAATACGGAATGGAACCAATAAATCATTGAAAATATATACCAGGAAGACCGGATAACAGGTCTTTTTTCTAACAATATAATATATATAAAACAAAAATAACTTAGGTTTACGAATGAAATAAAAGCGAAATGCAACTGCTTTCATATAAAAACAAACATATTTTCATTCAAAAACCTTCAAAAATTATCGCAAAACAAAATGTATAAAAATATCAAAAAAAGTGATTGCAAAAGGGTTTTAGTAGTGTTACTATATTGAAGCACTCGTGTAGATGTGGAAGATTGCTGGCACGCCTATGTGCGTTGTCACAGCATGGTGTGATAACCAGGGAACTTCCACGGAGCGATCCGCTACAAGATGGCGGAGTGAATATAAGGAGGAAAAATTCATGGCAAAGAACTCAGTAAGAATTCGTCTGAAGGCTTACGAGAACAGAAGCTTAGACGCTGCTAGCGAAAAGATCGTTAAGACAGCTACAAGCCACGGCGCAAAGAAGATCGTCGGACCTGTTCCGCTGCCTACTGAGCGTGAAGTGATTACAGTACTTCGCGCTGTCCACAAGTACAAGGATGCTCGTGAGCAATTCGAAATCCGTACACACAAGAGATTGATCGAAATTATCGGCCCATCCGCAGAGACAATCGATGCATTAAGCAGATTGGATTTGCCTTCTGGAGTTGATATCGAAATCAAGTTGTAGAAAGGAACAGAGGTAAATACAAATGAAGGGTATTTTAGGACGTAAGCTTGGTATGACCCAGGTATTCACGATCGAAGGAACTCTGATTCCTGTAACAGTGATCGATGTAAAACCGAACGTTGTACTACAAAAGAAAACAAAGGAAGTTGATGGCTATGAAGCAGTTCAGCTAGGCTATGAGGATGTTAAGGAACAGCGTTCCAACAAGCCTGCTATCGGACATGCTAAGAAAGCTAATACAGCTCCTAAGCATTACATCAAGGAACTCAGAGCTGATGAAATGATGAACCTTGAAGTAGGTGCTGAAGTTAAGGCTGACTTGTTCAAGGCTGGTGACGTCGTAGACGTACAGGGAACAAGTAAGGGTAAGGGTTACAGCGGAACTATCGTTCGTAACAATGCTTCCCGTGGACCAATGTCACATGGTTCAGGCCACCACAGACATATCGGTTCTCTTGCAACTAACGGTCGTAACAACGGCGTAGTTAACAAGGGCACAGTAATGCCTGGCCAAGAAGGTGTTTACACAACAACTAATCAGAACTTAGCAATCGTTAAGGTTGACGCTGAAGAAGGATACATCCTTGTTAAGGGTAATGTTCCAGGACCACGTAAGGGATTGGTTGTTATCAAGACAACAGTTAAGCCAGTTAAGGAAGTTGCAGTTCCTGAATTAATTTCTTATGAAGGCGTTTCTGTTGCAGAGGAACTAGAAAAAGTTTCTGAAACAATCGAAGCTGAATTAGCTGCAGAACCTGTAGCTACAGAAGCTGAAGGAAAGTAGAGGATTTGATCAATGGCTAAAATTGATGTATTCAATCAGGAAGCTAAGGCTGTTAAGTCCATCGAGCTATCTGATGCTGTATTTGGCATTGAACCAAATCAGCAAGCAATGTATGATGCGATCCTCGTCTACCAGGCTGGTTTAAGACAGGGAACACACGCTACATTAACTAGAGCTGAAGTATCCGGAACAGGTAAGAAGCCATTCCGTCAAAAGGGTACTGGTCGTGCTCGTCAGGGTTCTACACGCGCTACACAGTGGAGACACGGTGGTATCGCATTTGGACCACAACCTCGTAAGTATGATTTCAAGCTAAACCGTAAGGTTCGTCAGTTGGCTTTACGTTCTGCATTGAGTGAAAAGCTTCAGGAAAGTTCATTAACTGTTCTTGAAAACTTATCATTCGATGAGATCAAGACAAAGAAGGCTGTAGCTTTAATGAATGCTTTTGGTTTCGACCGCAAGACATTATTTGTGGCTGAAGCTGATGAGGACTTCGACAATGCATACGTTTCAATGAGAAATATTCCAAATGCATTAGTTGTAACAGTGTCAAGCTTAAATGTTTATGACATTGTAAATGCTGATAAAGTAGTCTTCACAGAAAAGGCTGCTGAAAAGGCTGGGGAGGTATTTGCATAATGAGCGCACGTGACATTATCGTTAGACCACTCGTAACAGAAAAAACTATGAAGCTTCAAGATAGCTTCAACAAAGTAACGTTTGAAGTTGCTAAGAATGCAAACAAAGTTTCTGTTGCTCAGGCAATCAAGGAAATCTACAACATTAAAGTAGAAGGCGTTAACATCGTTAACGTTCATCCTAAGAAGAAGAGAATGGGCCGCTACGAAGGTACAACATCTGCTTATAAGAAGGCAATCGTTACATTACCTGAGGGTGCTTCAATCGATATCTTCAATAGCGAGAAATAAGAGAATTAACTATCGGAGGAATTCGCTATCTCCGGAAAATTGCGAAAGGAAAGTAAAAGAAAATGGCAATCGTAAAATACAAGCCTACTAGTGCCGGACGTAGAAATATGTCCACTCTGAGTAATGACCGTATTACAAAGTCAACTCCAGAGAAGAGCTTGCTTGCTCCACTAAACAAAAAGGGTGGACGCAACAACACAGGACGCATTACTACTCGTCATCAGGGTGGAGGCGTTAAGCAAAAGTACAGAATTATCGACTTCAGAAGAAACAAGGACAATGTTCCTGCTAAAGTTGCTGGAATCGAATATGATCCAAACAGAAATGCAAACATCGCATTATTGCACTATTTAGATGGTGAAAAGCGTTATATCATCTGCCCAGCTGACTTACACGTTGGTGACACAGTCATCTCTGGTGAAGCAGTGGATATCAAGATTGGTAACGCAATGGAATTGAAGAATATTCCTGATGGAACAGTAGTTCACAACATTGAACTTACAGCTGGTAAGGGTGGACAGATGGCACGTGCTGCCGGATGTTCTGCTCAGATCCTTGGTTCTGAAGGAAACTTCGTAACTCTCCGTTTATCATCTGGTGAAGTTCGCCGTGTTCATAGTAACTGCCGTGCAACAGTTGGCTCAGTTGGTAACGGTGATTATAACTTAATCAACTTAGGTAAAGCTGGCCGCTCCAGATGGACGGGCATCCGTCCTACAGTACGCGGTTCTGCAATGAACCCAGTTGATCACCCACACGGTGGTGGTGAAGGTAGAGCGCCAGTTGGACGTAAGTCACCTATGACACCATGGGGCAAGAAGGCTATGGGTGTTAAGACTCGTAAGCCAAAGAACAAGAGTAACCAGTACATCGTCAGAAGACGTAATGGAAAATAGTTGAAAGGAGAACATAAAAGATGTCAAGAAGTTTGAAAAAAGGCCCATTCTGTGACGCTAGCTTATTAAAGAAGGTTGAAGCACAGAATGAAGCACATAAAAATGAAGTAATTAAGACATGGTCTCGCCGTTCAACGATTTTCCCTAGCTTCGTTGAGCACACATTCGCTGTTCATAACGGTAAGGAACACGTTCCAGTTTATGTAACAGAAGACATGGTTGGACACAAGCTTGGTGAATTCGTGCCAACACGTAAGTTCGGCGGTCATGGCGACGACAAGAAGGCGTAAGGAGGAAAAATAACATGGATGTAAGAGCAACAGCAAAGACAGTTCGTTTCACTCCTCGTAAAGTTCGTCTTGTCTTAGACATGGTACGTGGAAGAAGCGTTGAAGAAGCATTGGCAATCTTAAAGTTCACTCCTAACCACGCAGCTACAGCAGTAGCTAAGGTTGTAAAGAGTGCAGCTGCCAACGCAACAAACAACAATCAATTAAATGCAGAAAACCTATATATCAAGGCTTGCTATGCAAATGAAGGCGTAGTCCTCAAGCGTTTCATGCCTAGAGCTAAGGGTAATGCAGCACAGATTTTAAAGAGAACAAGCCACATCACAGTTGTGGTTTCAGATGAGAAGTAAGGGAGGAAGGTCAGAATATGGGACAGAAAGTTAGCCCAATCGGCATGCGCGTCGGCGTAATCCGTGACTGGGATTCTAGATGGTACGCAAATAAAGCTGATTTCGGAGATCTTCTGAACGAAGATGTCAAGGTTCGTAATTTCTTAGAAAAGGAATTAAAGGACGCATATATCTCTCGCGTAGAGATTGAACGCACAAGTAAGAAGGACGTTAAGGTTATCGTTCGTTGTGCTCGTCCAGGTGCTATGCTTGGAAAAGATGGCGACAAGGATAAGATGGAAGTTCTTAAGAAGAAGTTATCTAAGTTAACAGGTGGCAAGAATGTCAAGGTTGACGTAATTGCTGTAGCAAATCCTGACTTAGATGCTCGTCTTGTTGCACGTCGTATCTGTGAACAGTTGGAAGCACGTCAGTCCTTCCGTATTGCACAGAAGAAGGCAATCCAACAGACAATGCGCTCTGGTGCTAAGGGTATCAAGACATTGGCGAAGGGTCGTTTAGGCGGTGCAGAAATCGCTCGTCAGGAAGGTTATGCAAGAGGTGTAGTTCCTCTTCATACACTCAGAAGTGATATTGACTACGCTGCTGAAGAAGCAACTACAACTTATGGTAAGTTAGGCGTTAAGGTTTGGATCTGCCGTGGTGAAGTTCTTCCAGGACAAATGGTTAAGGAACCAGAGGCTCCTAGCCGTCCAGCAAGAAATGACCGCAGAAACAACAACAGACGTGGTGGCCGTAATGACAGAAAGCCAGCAGGCAATCGCGCTGCACGTCCTGCTCAAGTAGAAGCTGCTCCTGTAGCAGAAGAAGCTAAAGGAGGTCAAGAATAAATATGTTAATGCCAAATAGAACAAAATACAGAAGACCTCACCGTTTAAGCTATGAAGGAAAGTCAAAGGCTGGTACAAAGTTAGCATTTGGAGAATACGGATTAGTAGCTGATGAAGGTGCTTATGTAAGCAGTAACCAGTTGGAAGCTGCACGTATCGCTATGACACGTTATATGAACCGTGGTGGTCAGGTTTGGATTAAGGTATTCCCACAACTTGCAAAGACAAAGAAGCCTTTGGAAGTACGTATGGGTTCCGGTAAAGGTTCCCCAGACCATTGGGTAGCAGTAGTTCAAAAGGGAAGAATCCTATTTGAAATTGCTGGTGTAAGCGAAGAAGTTGCTCGTGAGGCATTACGTCTTGCAGCTAACAAGCTCTGTGTAAAGACACGCTTTACAAAGAAGACAGCAGAGGAGGCTAAATAAACATCATGAATGTGAAGGAAATCAGAGATCTAAGCAATGAAGAACTCGAGAAGGAAGTCACATCTTTGAAGGAAGAACTGTATACTCTGCGCTTTGCACAGGCTACAGGTAACCTCGAGAATCCTGCTCGAATGAGAGATATCAAGAAGACTATCGCTCGTATTAAGACAGTATTAACAGAACGCGCAAGTGCGCAGGCTAAATAAAGGAGGGGCTAAAAATGGAAGAAAGAAATAGACGTAAAGTCCTTCGCGGAACAGTTGTTTCCGATAAGATGGACAAGACAATTGTCGTTGAAATCGCTACTACAAAGAGCCATCCTTTATATGGCAGACGTGTTAAGTATTCCAATACTTTCAAGGCTCATGACGAAAACAACGAAGCTCATATTGGTGACGTTGTAGAAGTTATGGAAACAAGACCATTAAGTAAGGACAAGCATTTCCGCTTAGTGAAGATTGTTGAAAAAGCAGTAATTCTTTAAGGCACAGGAGGAGAAAATATGATTCAGAATGAAAGCAGATTAAACGTTGCTGACAACACCGGTGCCAAAGAAGTATTGGTTATCAGATGTTTAGGCGGCAGTAAGCGCAAGCGCGCTAACATCGGCGATATCGTTGTATGTGCAGTTAAGAAAGCTTCACCTAACGGATCCGTTAAGGAAGGTCAGGTTGTTAAGTGTGTAATCGCTCGTACAGTTTACGGTATCAGTCGCGAAAACGGCAGTTACATTAAGTTTGACGACAATGCGGCTGTCATCATCAAGGATGACAACACACCGGTCGGAACACGTATCTTCGGTCCGGTTGCTAAGGAACTCCGTGATAAGGGATTCATGAAGATTGTTTCCCTTGCACCGGAAGTGTTATAAGGGAGGCCGAATCGATGAAAATCAAGACAGGCGATACAGTCAAGGTAATCAGCGGTCACTACAAGGGAACAGTTGCTGAAGTTAAGGCAGTTAATCCAAAGACAAATAAGGTTATCGTTGAAGGCGTTAACGTTGTTAAGAAGACTTTGAAGCCAACACAGCAGAACCCAGAAGGTGGCGTTGTTGAAAAGGAAGCAGCTATTGATGCTTCTAATGTAATGCTCTATGACAAGAAGGCAAAGGCAGCTAGCCGTGTATCTATTAAGGTAGATGACAAGGGTAAGAAGGTTCGCGTTTACAAGAAGTCCGGAGCAGAAGTTAAAGGAGGCAAGAAATAATGAACCGTTTATTAGAAAAGTACACGGAAACAGTTAAGCCTTCCTTAATGAAGGAATTCAACTATACAAGTACAATGCAGGCACCAAAGATCGTTAAGGTTGTTATCAACATGGGTGTTGGTGATGCAATTGCTAATTCAAAACTTCTCGACGAAGCTGTTGAAGAATTAACATTAATCGCTGGTCAAAAGCCAGTAATCACAAAGGCTAAGAAGTCCATTGCGAACTTTAAGCTTCGTGAAGATATGCCTATCGGATGTAAGGTTACATTACGTGGCGAAAGAATGTATGAATTCTTAGATAAGTTATTCAACATTTCTCTTCCACGTGTACGTGACTTCCGTGGTGTAAGTGCTACAGCATTTGATGGCCGTGGTAACTATACATTAGGTGTTAAGGAACAGTTAATCTTCCCTGAAATCAACTTCGATAAGGTTAACAAGGTTCGTGGTATGGATATCGTTATCGTAACAACTGCGCAATCTAATCAAGAAGCATACGCATTGCTCAAGGGAATGGGCATGCCATTTGCTAAGTAGAAAGAGGAGAGCTGAGAATGGCAAAAACAAGTTTAAAAGTTAAGCAGTCACGTCCTGCTAAGTTCTCCACACGCGAGTACACACGTTGCGAGAGATGTGGACGTCCACATTCAGTATTAAGAAAGTACAAATTATGCCGTATCTGCTTCCGTGAATTGGCTTACAAGGGCCAGATTCCTGGAGTTAAGAAGGCAAGCTGGTAAGGAGGTAGCACGAGATGAATATGACAGATCCTATTGCTGACATGCTTACAAGAATCCGTAATGGAGTTCAAGCACGCATGACAACAGTTGACGTAGCTCCAGCTTCAAAGGTTAAGGTTGAAATTGCTAAGATCTTAAAGAGCGAAGGTTACATTGACAACTACGCTGTAACAGGCGAAGGAATTGAAAAGAAGATCGTTGTTACTCTCAAAGATGGTCGCGTAATCAGCGGCATCAAGAGAATATCTAAGCCAGGTCTTCGCGTTTATGCTAAGGGTGATGAAATTCCTAAGGTATTAAACGGATTAGGCATTGCTATCATTTCCACATCAAATGGAATGATGACAGATAAACAAGCACGTAAATTACACATCGGCGGCGAAGTTATCGCTTACGTGTGGTAATTAGAGAAAGGAAATAAAAAATGTCACGTATCGGAAATAAAGCGATTACCGTTCCTGCTGGCGTAGAAATTACTATCGGTGCAGGTAATGAGGTGACTGTAAAAGGCCCTAAGGGAACACTGACTAAGAAGTTCTCTCCATTAATGGAGATCAGTGTGGACGAAGGTATCGCTACAGTTAAGCGTCCAAATGAAGAGAAACATACAAAGCAGTTACATGGTACAACTCGTGCCTTGTTAGCTTCCATGGTTGAAGGTGTTCACACAGGCTTTGTTAAGAAGATGAAGATTGTAGGTATTGGTTACCGTGCAGCTTTATCAGGTAATAAACTAACTCTTAACGTTGGTTTCTCACACCCAGTAGAATTTGAAGTACCATCAGATGTTAAGGTTGAAGTTCCAGATGCTTCATCTATCAACGTAAGTGGTATCGATAAGCAAATTGTAGGTCAGTTCGCAGCAGTAGTTAGAGCTACTAAGAAGCCAGAACCATACGGTGGAAAGGGTATTCGTTATGTTGACGAAGTTGTTCGCCGTAAGGAAGGTAAGACTGCAGCTGCCAAGAAGTAAGGGAAAGGAGAGACTAAGTAATGATTAAATTAGCAAATAAAAATGCAGAACGTATTCGTCGTCATAAGCGTGTACGTAACGTCGTAAACGGTACTCCTGAGTGCCCAAGACTAAATGTATTCCGTTCCAATGCAAACATCTATGCACAGGTAATTGATGATACAACAGGTACAACTCTATGTGCTGTAAGTTCTCTTGAATTAAAGCTTGAGAACGGTGGAAACATCGAAGCAGCTAAGAAGGTTGGCGCAGCTATCGCTAACAAGTGCAAAGAAGCTAAGATTGAAGCAGTACGTTTCGACCGTGGCGGTTATGTATATCACGGAAGAGTCCAGGCTTTAGCTGATGCAGCTAGAGAAGCTGGCTTGAAGTTCTAAGGAAGGAGAGTACGAAATGCAGAACGATAAGAAGAGTTTCAAGAAACGCGAACCAAAAGAGTTCGAAGAAGTAGTAGTCTCCATTAACCGTGTCAGCAAGACTGTAAAGGGTGGACGTAGAATGCGCTTTGCAGCACTAGTTGTTGTTGGTGATAAGAAGGGTAGAATCGGATTCGGTATGGGTAAAGCAGCCGAAGTTCCAGATGCTATCAAGAAGGCTACAGAAGCAGCTACAAAGAATGTATTCAGCGTTAACCTCGTTGATAACTACCGTACAGTTCCACATGCAATTAAGAGCAAGCACAGTTCAACAACTGTATTCTTAGCTCCAGCTGCACCTGGTACTGGTGTTATCGCCGGTGGTGAAGTACGTTCCGTATTAGAGCTTGCTGGTGTATCTGATGTCCTTTCTAAGGTTATCGGTTCACGTACACCTGTCAATGTTGTTTACGCAACATTAGAAGCATTAAAGGGTATGCGTACAGTAGATGAAATTGCTAAGACTCGCGATAAGAAAGTCGCTGAGATTCGATAAGGAGGGTCCTGATGAAACTAAATGAATTAACATATACAGAAGGTTCCCGCTCTAACAGAAAGAGAATCGGTCGTGGCCAAGGTTCCGGTACAGGTAAGACTTC
Organism: uncultured Solobacterium sp.; assembly: GCF_963517755.1. Classification (NCBI taxonomy): domain Bacteria; kingdom Bacillati; phylum Bacillota; class Erysipelotrichia; order Erysipelotrichales; family Erysipelotrichaceae; genus Solobacterium; species uncultured Solobacterium sp. Next base: position 6,371 of record NZ_CAUQGG010000014.1, on the reverse strand, counting down.
CGGAAAGGGTAACAAAGGTCAGAACGCTCGTAGCGGCGGTGGTGTTGCGATTGGATTTGAAGGTGGACAGACACCATTCTTCAAGAGAATGCCTAAGAGAGGTTTCACAAACTATACTCGCAAGGAGTATGCAATTGTTAACGTTGAGGATTTAAATAAGTTCGAAGACGGTGTAACAGTTGATTACGAAGCTCTTAAGGCTGCAGGCCTAGTTAAGAAGCACCTTGATGGTGTTAAGGTACTTGGTTGCGGTAAGCTTGAGAAGAAACTCACTGTTAAGGCTGAGAAGTTCTCAAAGACAGCACAGAGTGCTATTGAAGCAGCAGGCGGAAAAGTAGAGGTTCTCTAATATGATGCATACGTTCGTCAGCTTGTTTAAGAATAAGGAAACTCGCAATAGAATATTCTTTACTTTAGCAATGCTGCTGATCTATCGCGTCGGAGCTGCTCTACCTGTTCCGGGTGTAAACACGGAAACGCTAGCTCAATCACTTGCAAATAACTCACTACTCAGCATAATGAATATGCTGGGTGGTGGTGCACTTGAAAGATTATCCATCTTTGCGATGGGTGTCACACCATATATCACAGCAAGTATTATCATTCAGCTGTTATCCATGGATGTTATTCCGTCATTAACGGAAATGACTAAGTCTGGACAAACAGGCCGAATGAAGATTGAACGAATTACTAGATACTTAGGAGTTGTATTGGCATTTGTTCAAGCATATTCCTTGGTATATGGATTCGATAAGCAGTATAGAGTCCTGACAAATGCAAATCTTTCAGGTTACTTATATACTGCAACCGTCATGACTGCGGGATCCATGTTCCTCATCTGGATTGGTGACCGTATCTCAATGAAGGGTATTGGTAATGGTTTATCCATTATTATCTTCGCGGGTATTGTTTCTAATATGCCAGCTGCGTTCATGCAGGTATATCAGATTCTTGCTGGAGGAACAACACAAGGTGAACTATTCAATGGTATTCTACAGTTCGCATTGTATTGTGTCCTATATCTAGCGGTTGTTGTCTTCGTAATTATTATGGAAACAGCAGTACGTAAGATTCCTATCCAGTATACAAACAGTTCCGCAGCACGTAGTGGTAGTGATATAACATTCTTACCACTCAAAATTAATAGTGCATCTGTAATTCCTGTCATTTTTGCACAGAGTATTATGATGGCTCCACAGATTGTAATTAGTTTTATTAATACTGACCTGTATAATAAACTAAACCAGTGGCTCTCATTGAGTACACCAACCGGTCTTGGACTCTATGCATTATTAACAATCCTGTTCACATTCTTCTATACTGACTTGCAGGTAGATCCAGAAAAGGTTGCTGAAAACCTTGGTAAGTCTGGTGCTTATATCCCTGGTATTCGTCCAGGTAATGAGACAAAGACATATCTGCATAAGGTATTGAACCGAATTACAGTACTTGGCGCAATTGGATTGACACTAATTGCTGTAGTTCCTTATTTACTAACCATGTTTACTCCACTATCCCAAGCAACTGCTGTAGGTGGAACTGGTATCATCATTGTTGTCGGTGTCGCAATGGAGACTGTAAAACAATTGAAGGGTCAGTTAACACAGAAACAGTACAAGGGATTCTTGAGATAAGTTTGGAAAGAGGTAATAAGATATGAATATTCTGATCATGGGTCCTGCAGGAGCAGGAAAAGGCACAATGTCTGACCTAATCCTAAAGGAATACAATATTGCACACATCTCTACTGGCGATATGCTAAGAGAGAATGTGCGTAACAGCACAGCTTTAGGCCTAGAGGCTCAAAGCTATATGAATCAAGGTAAACTTGTACCAGATGATTTAATCAATGCAATGGTTGAAGATCGTATTCAACAACCAGACTGTGCAAATGGTTATCTCTTAGATGGCTTCCCACGTACATTAGTACAGGCTGAAGTCTTCGACAAGATTGCTGAGAAGATTGGTAAAAAAGTTGATGCAGTTATCGACTTACAGGTGAAGTTCGAAATTCTTGAAGAAAGAATTACAGGACGTCGCATCTGTCCAAAGTGCGGGGCAATTTATCATATTCATAATCATCCAAGTAAAGTTGAAGGCGTATGTGATGTTTGCGGAAGTGAACTTCAACAACGTAAAGACGATACAGTTGAACAATTAAAAGTTCGTATGGAAGCTTATGAATCAAGTACAAAACCGGTTATTGATTATTATGATCAAAAGGGTGTAGTTACTCATATTGATGCTGCACAAAAACCAGAGAAAGTATTTGAAGATATTAAAAAAGCTCTTGAGAAGAATGCTTAAAAAATACTGAGTTGGAAAGGGATTGATTTCCCTTTCCAGAACTCATATAAAGAAAGTGAGTAAGATGAGCAAACAGGACGTTATTGAAATTGATGGCATTGTGGAAGAAACACTTCCAAATGCAAATTTCCTGGTGAAGCTTCAAAATGGTCACGAGATCCGTGCCCACGTTGCTGGTAAAATCCGTATGAACTACATTCGCATTTTACCGGGAGACCGGGTCACCGTTGAAATTTCACCATATGATTTAACACGTGGGCGAATTACCTACAGACATAAGTAAAAGTTTTTGGTAGAATTGTCCAGGAGGCAAATAAAAATGAAAGTAAGACCATCTGTAAAACCAATTTGTGATAAGTGCAGAGTGATCAAGCGCAAGGGCGTTGTTATGGTCATCTGCGAAAACCCTAAGCATAAGCAGAGACAGGGTTAATTAAAGGGAGGATAACTAAATATGCCACGTTTTGCTGGTGTCGATATTCCGCGTAACAAAGTTATCGGCGTATCATTGACATACATTTATGGAATCGGCCCTACAACAGCTAAGAATATCCTTGCTGCTTGTGGAATCGACGAAAACACACGTACAAACGACTTAACGGATGCACAGGAAACTGCAATCCGTGAAAAGATTGATGCTATTAAGACTGAGGGTGACCTCCGCCGTGATAGAGCATTAGATATCAAGCGACTAATGGAAATCGGTTCATACCGTGGAATCCGTCATAGAAGAGGATTACCAGTTCGTGGACAACGTACACGTACAAATGCTCGTACAAGAAAAGGTCCACGTCGTACTGTCGCTAATAAGAAGAAGTAATAGGAGGGTATAATGGCAGCTAACACAAAGAAAAAAGGCGCTGTGATTCGTAAGAAGAAGGCCCGCCGCAATGTAGCAAAAGGTATTGCTCATATTCATTCAACATTCAACAACACAATCGTTACTATTTCTGATGAAGCAGGTAACGTTATTTCTTGGAGCTCAGCTGGTGCATTAGGTTATAAGGGTTCACGTAAGTCTACTCCTTATGTTGCACAGTTATGCGCTGAAGCAGCTGGTAAAGCAGCTGTTCAACAGGGTATGAAGAGCGTAGAAGTAAATGTTAAGGGACCAGGTGCTGGTCGTGAATCAGCAGTTCGTTCTTTACAGACAGCAGGTTTAGAGATTACCGTTATTAATGATGTAACTCCGATCCCTCATAACGGATGCCGTCCGCCAAAGAGACCGCGTGGATAATCATTAGAACAGGAGGATTGAAGCATGCAAAAATTTGAACGCGCCGATTTCGAAGTACAGGAATATGTAGAATCTGAAAATTATGGTAAGTTTGTTCTTTCTCCATTAGAGAGAGGATTTGGTACAACAATCGGGAATGCGCTTCGCAGGGTCCTGCTTTCATCCCTACCGGGAGCCGCAGTATTCTCCATCAAGGTTGATGGCGTATACCACGAATTTACATCTATCCCAGGTGTGAGAGAAGACGTTTCCATGATTATCTTGCAATTAAAGCAGTTAGTCATGAAGATTGAGGACGATGAGGTCTATACATTACAGATCTCTGCGAAGGGACCATGCACAATCACTGCTGGTGATATTATTTGCCCAGCTCAAGTTGAAGTTATTAACAAAGACTTGGAGATTGCGCACCTAGAAAAAGACGTAACATTAGAGATGGAATTAAAGGCTAAGAATGGCCGTGGTTACATTAGTGCTGATTTAAACAAGCAACTAAACCAAGGTTCCTCTCAAGGAATTGGTACAGTATTTACTGACTCTATTTACACACCAGTTGAAAAAGTTGCTTACAACGTTGAACCAACACGTGTAGGTGAAGATGTTAAATATGATGCTGTTACACTCGAAGTTTGGACTGATGGTTCTATCAATCCACAAAAGGCGATTGCAATGGCAGCTAAGATTTTAATTGATCACTTAGATATCGTTGCTGGTATTAACGATGAAGTACTACAAATGGATGAAGTACTTAAGGAAGGTAATACAGAGCAGCCAAGTAAGGGACAACAGATGATGATTGAAGATCTTGACTTATCTGTACGTTCTTACAACTGCTTAAAACGTGCCGGAATTCAGACAGTTGATGAACTGACACAAAAGACCGAGGATGAAATGATGAGAGTCCGTAACCTCGGTAAGAAATCATTAAAAGAGGTTAAGGATAAGCTCATTGAACTTGGTTTGGGCTTCAAATCCTTTGATTAACAGGAGGAACGTTTATGTGGAATCGTAAATTCGGCAGAAATGCTGATCACCGCAAAGCTATGTTGAGAAACTTAGCTACTTCTGTCATCATGTATGGCAAAGTAGAGACAACAGAAGCTAAAGCTAAAGATATGAGATCTGTAGTTGACGAGTTAATCACTTTAGGTAAAAAGGGTGATTTAGCTGCTCGTCGTCAGGCTGCTGCTTTCGTTAGAAATGTTGTAGCTGATGAAAAGACAGGACAGACAGTATTAAAGAAGTTATTTGAAGAAGTAGCTCCTAAGTATGCTGATCGTAAGGGCGGTTATACACGTGTTGTTAAGACAGGTGTTCGTCGTGGCGATGCTGCTCCAATGGCTTATATCGAATTAGTTTAATCAAAAGATAGACCGTATATCGATGATATACGGTCATTTTTTCATTTGAGACTTTCTCCATTTCGCTGGTGTGAGTTGATACTGTTCTTTAAATATACGATTGAAATTGTATAATTTAAGTACAATGATTGCGCAACAAATCGGAATTTTCCTTTATTCAGACATACAAATTGTTGACAATAAACCTCCTATATAGTATGTTTTATAAACTACTATATAGGAGGTTTTGTATGAAAACAAATGGAGGATTTCTTGTCACTAAAATAAAACAGCTTGGTGACCGGATTTTTGAGAAGATTCTCAGCGAAAAGAATATTGATGCGTTCAATGGAGCCCAGGGGCGCATTCTTTATGTGCTGTGGCAGGAGGATGGACTCTCGATCAAGTCACTCTCGGTCAAATGCGGACTAGCGATAACATCTCTTACGACGATGCTGGAAAGAATGGAACATCAAGGGCTGATAAGCCGTGTTCAGTCTGAAACGGACAAAAGGAAAACACTCCTGTTTCTGACTGAGAAAGCACATGCCTTAAAGGGGGAGTACGATTCTGTATCTGATGAGATGGGCAGCATTTACTACAAGGGTTTTTCAGAGGAAGAAATTACCCGGTTTGAGGAATGCCTCGACCGCATCAGGAAGAATCTTGAGGAGTGGCAGCAGTTATGAGTATTTGTATCAAAGATCAGATTCAGAATATGAATCTCGTCATCGGCTGCACAGTGGGGTGTGCATATTGCTATGCCCGCAACAATGTGAAACGCTGGCATATGATTGATGACTTCGCTGATCCTGAATTCTTCCCGGGTAAGCTCAAGATGATGGAAAAGAAACGTCCGCAGAATTTTCTTCTTACCGGCATGAGCGATCTCTCCGGATGGAAGCCGGAATGGAGAGATGAGGTATTTGCAAAGATCCGTGAAAATCCACAGCATCAGTTCCTGTTCCTTACCAAGCGACCTGATTTGCTAGATTTTGATACCGATATGGAAAACGCATGGTTTGGCGTTACGGTGACGAGGAAAGCAGAACTGTGGCGTATCGACGCCCTTCGTAAAAATGTCAGAGCAAAACATTACCATGTTACCTTTGAGCCGTTATTCGACGATCCCGGCATAGTTGACCTTTCCGGAATCAATTGGATCGTTGTCGGCACCATGACCGGAGCTCAGAGCAGGAAGATTCATACGGAGCCGGAATGGGCATGGTCTCTAACGGACCAGGCACATAAGCTCGGTGTTCCGGTGTTTATGAAGGAAGACCTTGTCCCTATCATAGGGGATGAAAATATGATTCAGGAAATGCCAGAGGAATTCAATAAAGTGTTGGAGGTACAGAGATCATGGCAGAAGTAATCGATGAAATTCTCATTCGTGAGGTGGAAACAAAGAACATCATGACCAAGTCCAGTTTGCCGGTAGGCGGTTACTCGGTCAATCCCTATGTGGGCTGTACACATGCCTGCAA